>NZ_JBITER010000012.1:178861-188158 GCF_044455345.1 Streptomyces sp. NPDC051286
ACTGGGCTGGGGGGGGGGGGGCGCGGCGGCCCGCCCGCCCCCCCCCCCGCCCGGGGGGGGGGGGGGCCGCCGCCCCCCCCCCCCCCCCCCCCCAACCCCCCCCCACTTCGATGTGCCGTCAGTCTGCCACCGTCTGCCTGATCAAGTCGCCCACCCGTCAGCAGGTTCGTGAGCGTGCCGTTGGTGTCCTGCTCGGCAGTACTGACCGGAGTACGTTCCTTCGCCGCCATCGGCCAGCGGGCATCGCATGCTCCGCAGGAGACGCTCGCCCGGCTCGGTGCCCGCGCTGCGACGGTCTTCAGCGTGCGCATCGCGCCGAGTGCGGCGGCCGTCCGCCGCGTCCTGAACGCCGCCTGCCCCGGCGGGCTCGCCGCCCCGCGCCGCCGCCCCAAGCTCACCTTCGAACACCAGGCATGGGCAGCCGTCCTTGACCAGCGCGGCATCCTCAGATCGTCGATCGCCCACCTGCTCCACCTCAGCGAGCCCTACATCCGGACCGTCCTCACAGCCATCGAGCCACTCCCGGAGCAGCACGGGCACACCAGCGAGCGCCTCACCGTCCGCATGGTCGACCCCTCCGACCATGCGGACTACCGCATGTCCATGACGTCAAAACCCAGCTGACACGACGCGCACCACTTATTTGTCGACAGACACCCAGGGCTCCGGAGTGTTTGACCTCTGCCCCGGTTTTATCGTGGAGGCGGATTGGCCGTCACGCGGGCCGCCTCGGGCATGAGGCGAGCACGGCTCCTGCGGATCACGGAGTCCTACCTTTCAAGGGCGGGTTTGCACTGGTCACTCGTAAGATCGGTCGGCCCAGGGGTACTGGGTATGGCTGTCATGGAGGAGCCGATGGGATGGCTCAGAGAACATGGCCGCCCGGGGCCCCGCGACGCTCGACCGCCAATTGGGATGTGCGACTTGATCGCTCTGTAGGACTACGTCGGCGAGGTCGTCTGCTGGATCGATTTGTGACGACGAGCTGACGGAGGTAGCCGTGCCCCGGATCTGGGCCGGAGTGGACATCGGCAGGGAGCATCACCACTGCGTGGTGCTCAACGATCGGGGCGAGCGGCTGCTCTCCCGCCGGGTCCTGAACGACGAAGCGACCCTGCTGGAGCTGATCCTCGACGTCCTGGACATCGACCAGGACGTGCTGTGGGCAGTGGACATCAACCACGGCGGTGCCGCGCTGCTGGTCGGCCTGCTGCTCAACCACGACCAGCCCATGGCCTACCTCACCGGCCTGGCCGTCCACCGCGCCTCGGGCACCTACCGCGGCGAAGCCAAGACTGACGCGAAAGACGCCTTTGTCATCGCTGATCAGGCACGCATGCGCCGTGACCTGGGCCGGCTGCGGCCCGGCGACGAGATAGCGGTCGACCTGCGCATCCTCGCCACCCACCGCACCGATCTGGTCAGCGACCGCACACGTCAGATCAACCGTCTTCGCGCCCAACTGCTTGAATATTTCCCCGCGTTGGAACGCCCGCTGGACCTGACCAACAAGGACCCCGTCATTCTCCTGACGGGCTATCAGACTCCAGTCGTCATCCGCCGCGCCAGCGCCAGGCGCATCGAGACCTGGCTGCGCAACCGCAAAGTCCGAACTGCCGAGATCCTGGCGAAGGCCGCTCTGGAGGCGGCGCAGGCCCAGCAGACCGCACTGCCCAGAGAGAAGCTCGTCGCCGCCATGGTGATCCGCATGGCCAAGGCGGTGACGGCCCTCGACGATGAGATCGCCGAGCTCGACGCTCTCATCGAGGCCCGGTTCCGCGAGCACCCGCACGCCGAGGTGATCCGCAGCCTGCCCGGGATGGGCAGCCAGCTCGGGGCCGAGTTCATCGCTGCCACCGGCGGTGAATTGGATGCCTTCGCCAGCGCGGACCGCCTGGCCGGCTACGGCGGCGTGGCCCCGGCTTCCCGGGACTCCGGTCGGGTCAGCGGCAACCTTCATCGCCCCCGCCGCTACCACCGCGGCCGGCTGCGGGTCTTCTACCTCTCCTCGATGGCCAGCTTGAAATCCTGCCCCGCATCGCGGACCTACTACGACCGCAAACGCGCCGAGGGAAAGGGGCACAAGCCGGCCCTGATCGCGCTCGCGCGGCGACGAGTGAACGTCCTGTGGGCGATGATCCGCGACGGAGCGTGCTATCAGGCAGCACCACCAGTCACGACAGCGGCTTGACAAGGGCATTGGGATGTTCTCTACACTCCCAGGTCCACGAGATGCCGTGCTCGTCGCTTTCTCGGACCGTGAAGTCCGCTATCTGTTGGTGGAGTTGGAGTAGGTCCCGGATCCGCGCGGCCGCCAGGGCCAGCGGTACCGGCTGTCCACCCTGCTGGGGAACACGGCCTGTGCGATGACCGGAGCCAGCCACGACTCGTTCACCGCGACCGGCGAGTGGTGCCAGCGCACCGCCCGCGAGGCCCCGGCGTTCCTGCCGACCCGTTCACCGGGGCCCTGACCCGGCAGGAGGGACGTCAGCCGCCCGGTCCTCCGAAGAAACCGCCGGTCCCGTTCCCGTTGCCGTGCCCGTTGCCCCCGCCGCCCGACGAGGTATCCGGAGACGTGGTCCCGTCGGTCGGAGTGGGAGATCCGCCTCCGCCGCCGATGGCCGAGTTACCTCCGGTGTCGCCTCCGTTGTTGCCTCCGTTGTTGCCCCCGCTGCTGTTCTGGCAGTTCCGGTCCCACGGCCGGCAGCTGTCGCTCGGGTTGGGCGTGGGGGAGGAGGGCGTCTTCGAAGGTGTCGTGGACGGCGTGGTGGAGGCGGTCTCCGAAGGCTCGATGGTCGGCTTCGGCGAAGGGGCGCCGCCCCCGTAGAGCGTCTCGCCCCACGGCTCCGGCTTCGGGAAGGTCAGGACGTCCTCCCCCTCCAGCGCGTCCGCCATGTAGTCATGCCAGATCTGAGCCGGGAACGAAGCACCGTGGATCTTCTCCTCGCCACCCGTACCGAACATCTTCTCGAACTGACGGTTCTTGTGCTTCTCGTTGTCGTCCAGCCGGTACATGCTGATGGCGGTCGACAGCTGCGGGGTGTATCCCACGAACCAGGCGGACTTGTTCTCGTCCGTCGTACCCGTCTTGCCCGCGACGTCACGACCGGGAAGCTTGGCAGGCGTCCCGGTCCCGTGCTCGACGACGTTCTTCAGTACGTCGGTGACGTTGTCGGCGATGATGTTGTCGAAGGCACGCTTGTTCACCTTCTTGTGCTGATAGACGACCTCACCGCGGTGCTTGACCTCCTCGACGGAGTACGGGTCGTGCTGCATCCCGCTGTTGGCGAAGGTGCCGTACGCCCCCGCCATCCGGATCGCACTCGGCTGGGACGTACCGATGGAGAACGACGGAACGGTCGCGTCCGCCATGTACTTGTCGTCACGCAGACCCGCGGCTATGGCGACGTCCTTCACCTTGTCGGTGCCGACATCCATACCGAGCTGAACGTACGGGGAGTTGGCGGACACCTGCATCGCCTCACGAAGGGTGATATTGCCCTCCGACTTGTGGCCGTCGTTGGCCTGCAGCCACTCCTTGCCGTTCTCGTCGGTCCAGATCTCGCCGTTGTACTTCTTGATCTTCAGCTTGTCGTCGGCGTTGTAGATGCTCTTCGGGGAGACCTTCGTGCGCTGCGACGCGTCCTGATCCGGCGGGCCTGAAGGGTCACGCTTGCCGTACTCCATGGCAGCCGCCAGCACGAACGGCTTGAAGGTCGAACCCACCTGCGCACCGGTGGTGTCGGCGTTGTTGGTGTAGTGAGTCGTCGCGTCCTGACCGCCGTAGATCGCGGCGATGGCTCCGGTGGCCGGATTCACCGACGCGCCACCGAACTGGACGTGTGTGTCCTTGGTGGGACGCGCCTTCGGATCGATCTTCGTGTCGTAGACCTTCTTGACGGCGGCGTTGAGCTTCTTGACCTTCCGCTCGTCGAAGGTGGTGTGGATCTCGTAGCCGCCCTGGGCCAGCTTCTCCGCCGTGACGCCCTTGGTGTTGCTGTTGAGGAAGTTCGCCTTGGCAAGGTCCACGAGATAGCCGATCTGACCGCCCAGTTGCGCGTTCTGCTTCGGCGGCTTCGGCATGGGGAACTCCGTGTACTTGTCGCGCTCCTTCTGAGTCATCGCCCCGTCCTTCACCTCCTCGTCGAGGATCCAGGACCAGCGCGTCTTCGCCCGGGCCAGGTTCTTCGCCGCAGTGGCCTGCTCAGGATCGATCTCGGGCGCGCCCGCCGGGTCGTAGTAGGTCGCGCCCTTGAGCAGCGTGGCCAGGAAGGCGCACTCGCTCGGGTCCAGATCCCTGGCGTCCTTGTCGTAATACGTACGCGCCGCCGCCTGAATCCCCGATGCACCTCGTCCGTAGTACGAGATGTTGAGGTAGCCGGCCATGATCGTGCGCTTGGACTCCGTCTTGCCGACCTTGATCGTGATGAAGAGCTCTTCGAACTTCCGGCTCAGGGTCTGCTCCTGAGAGAGACGCGAGTTCTTCACGTACTGCTGGGTGATCGTTGAGCCGCCCTGGGTCTGTCCACCCTTGGCCATGTTGTAAAAGGCCCGGGCGATACCCATCGGGTCGATGCCGCTGTCGGTGTCGAACGACTTGTTCTCCGCCGAGATGACGGCGTTGCGCATGGCTGCGGGAATCTGCGAATAGTCGATGATCTGACGGTTGGTCTCGCCACCCGTGGCGATCATCTGCTTGCCGTTCGCCCAGTAGTAGACGTTGTTCTCCGCCTTGGCGGCATCCTTCACCTTGGGCGTCCCGACCATCGCGTATGCCAGCCCGGCAACACCCATGAGAAGGCCGAGGAAGCCGATACAGAGACTGGAGACCAGCTTCCAGGACGGCACCCAGCGCCGCGCTCCGTACTTCCCGGCGCGCGGGTAGTCGATGAAGCGCTTCTTCACGGGACGCTGACTGCCGCGCCCACGGCCCCGACCGGGACCCTCGTACCCGTCGCCGCCACCACCGCGGCGTCGGCCACCACCGCCGCCATGGCCCGCGCCACCTCCCTCGGCGGCACGCCGACTCCCGCTACCACGCTGTGCGGCTCGTCTGGCCGCGGCACGCCCGCCGTACGGACTCTCGTCGTCGTACGAACCGGAAGGTGACTCATTAGTTACTCCACGTGACGGAGCTGCGCGGCGTCCTGTGGACTGCTGGGCGGCTCGTCTGGTCGCGGCACGCCCGCCACCTTGCGGTTGCTGCGTCTTGCGACGGTGCTCGCTCATCGAACGACTACTCCTCGGGCAGGCGAGAGCGCCTGGAAGCGGCAGTTGAGATCCGGTCCCCCCGAATTACGGACGGACCCTGCGACAGGCTCATCCGCAGCGCGTCCGGTCAGTCCGCGACGACTGACGCTCGGGGGCGCCGCGCGGTTCCCGGTGGTCTGCATGCCGCACAGACTACGCACGGTCAAAACCCACCTAGGGCCCAAGTTCACCTCAAATCACGCAAGTCGCTTCCTACGAATTGGTGATGTGACGCCGTTCACGGTGCCCCCCCTTGTCGCATCGCGGTGAGCGATCTATCGTCGTGATGTATCGAGTCGATACATCAGCTCGGCATAAGGTTCCGCGAGAGCACTCGGAGAAGGAGGAGGCGAAGGTGAGCAGACGCTCCGGCATCCTCGAATTCGCCGTACTCGGTCTGCTCCGTGAGTCCCCGATGCACGGGTACGAGCTGCGCAAACGCCTCAACACCTCGTTGGGGATCTTCCGCGCCTTCAGCTATGGCACCCTCTACCCCTGTCTCAAGACGCTGGTGGCCAGCGGCTGGTTGATCGAGGAACCGGGAAACGGTCCGGCAGAGGTCCCGCCTGCCGGCGGACGTGCGGTCGCCCCGGCCTCTTCACTGGCAGGACGGCGCGCCAAGATCGTCTACCGGCTGACGGCAGAAGGTAAGGAGCACTTCGAGGAGCTGCTCTCGCACACCGGCCCCGACTCCTGGGAGGACGAGCACTTCGCAGCCCGCTTCGCCTTCTTCGGACAGACGGAGCACGAGGTGCGGATGCGCGTACTGGAAGGCCGCCGCAGTCGGCTGGAGGAGCGCCTGGAGAAGATGCGCGCCTCTCTGGCACGCACCCGCGAACGACTCGACGACTACACGCTTGAGCTGCAGCGACACGGCATGGAATCCGTGGAGCGCGAAGTGCGCTGGCTGAACGAGCTCATCGAGAGCGAGCGGTTGGGACGGGATCAGCGACGATCCTCGCCCGAGGGCTCCGCTCAGCAGAACACAGCAGGGGAAACGGACGGCCTGCCCCGGCACCGGGGTCATACCCCGCCGGATCCGTCCGACGACACCGCCAAGTGAAGTCCCGGCACTTCCGCAGGGCCTTCATCGGAATCACCGAGAACACTCAACACAGGGAGCAACCGGAATGGGTTCGGTTCGCGTAGCCATCGTCGGCGTGGGCAACTGCGCCGCCTCGCTGGTGCAGGGCGTCGAGTACTACAAGGACGCCGATCCGGCCGGCAAGGTGCCCGGTCTGATGCACGTCCAGTTCGGCGACTACCACGTGCGTGACGTCGAGTTCGTCGCCGCCTTCGATGTCGACGCGAAGAAGGTCGGCCTCGACCTCGCGGACGCCATCGGTGCCAGCGAGAACAACACCATCAAGATCGCCGACGTTCCGAACACCGGCGTGACCGTCCAGCGCGGCCACACCCACGACGGCCTGGGCAAGTACTACCGCCAGACCATCGAGGAGTCTGCCGAGGCCCCGGTCGACGTCGTCCAGGTCCTCAAGGACAAGCAGGTCGACGTTCTCGTCTGCTACCTCCCCGTCGGTTCCGAGGTCGCTGCGAAGTTCTACGCGCAGTGCGCCATCGACGCCAAGGTCGCGTTCGTCAACGCCCTCCCGGTCTTCATCGCCGGCACCAAGGAGTGGGCGGACAAGTTCACCGAGGCCGGTGTCCCGATCGTCGGCGACGACATCAAGTCCCAGGTCGGCGCAACCATCACACACCGCGTGATGGCGAAGCTCTTCGAGGACCGGGGTGTCATCCTGGACCGCACGATGCAGCTGAACGTCGGCGGCAACATGGACTTCAAGAACATGCTCGAGCGTGAGCGCCTGGAGTCCAAGAAGATTTCCAAGACGCAGGCAGTCACCTCCCAGATCCGTGACCGCGAGCTCGGTGCGGACAACGTCCACATCGGTCCGTCGGACTACGTGGCCTGGCTGGACGACCGCAAGTGGGCGTACGTGCGCCTCGAGGGCCGCGCCTTCGGTGACGTTCCGCTGAACCTGGAGTACAAGCTCGAGGTCTGGGACTCCCCGAACTCCGCCGGTGTCATCATCGACGCCGTGCGCGCCGCGAAGATCGCCAAGGACCGTGGCATCGGTGGCCCGATCCTCTCCGCGTCCTCGTACTTCATGAAGTCCCCGCCGGTCCAGTACTTCGACGACGAGGCCCGCGAGAACGTCGAGAAGTTCATCAACGGCGACGTCGAGCGCTGACACGACCGACAACGGCGTGTGAACGCGGCAGGGCGATGAGTGGCAACGCTTTTCAGCTTCCGCCTCGTTGAGGGTCCCCGGGCAATCCGCCCGGGGACCCTCAACGTATGTGACCCTTGCCCACATGCCCGTCGTACGTGATCTGCGCGTACTCCTGCGCCTTCGGAACTTCCGTCGTCTGCTGGCCGTACGGCTCCTCTCCCAGTGTGCCGACGGTGTCTATCAGGTCGCCCTCGCCGCGCACGTCGTCTTCTCCCCGGAGAAGCAGACGTCGGCGGCGGCCATTGCCTCCGCGATGGCTGTGCTGCTGTTGCCGTACTCGCTCATCGGCCCTTTCGCCGGCGTCCTGCTGGACCGCTGGAAGCGCCGTCAGGTTTTCCTTTACGGCAATCTGCTGCGCGCAGCCCTCGCCTGCTGCACCGCCCTGCTGATCCTCAGCACCGCACCCGACTGGCTCTTCTACGCCTCTGCGCTGTGCGTCACCGCGGTGAACCGCTTCGTGCTGGCGGGACTCTCGGCCGCGCTACCGCGGGTCGTCGACAGGGACCGGCTGGTCATGGCCAACTCGCTCTCGCCGACCGCGGGCACGCTCGCCGCCACGGCAGGCGGCGGCCTCGCCTTCGCCGTACGCCTTGTGGCTGCGGACTCGGATGCCGCAGTGGTACTGCTGGGCGCGGGGCTCTACCTCGCCTCGGCACTGGCCTCCCTCAGCCTTGCCACCCGACTCCTCGGACCGGATACGAACGGCAGTCCTATCCGACTGAGGGACGCGCTCGCCACCACCGCGCACGGACTCGTCGACGGGCTGCGCCATCTAGCGGAACGGACGGACGCCGCACGGGCACTGGGCGCCATGACAGTGATCCGGTTCTGCTACGGGGCGCTGACCGTGATGGTGCTGATGCTGTGCCGGTACGCCTGGTCCGACAGCGAATCCGGCGGTCTGGCCCTGCTCGGACTGGCCGTGGGCGCCTCGGGAGCGGGATTCTTCGCGGCGGCCGTGCTGACGCCCTGGGCGGTTGGACGGCTCGGCCGGTTCCGCTGGATAGCGACGTGCGCCGCCGCGGCTGCCGTCCTCGAACCCGCGCTCGGACTATGGTTCGCTCCCGGACCGATGCTGGTCGCGGCATTCGTCCTCGGAGCCGTCACTCAGGGCACGAAGATCGCGACGGACACGGTGGTGCAGACCTCGGTGGACGACTCGTTCCGCGGTCGCGTCTTCTCCCTGTACGACGTGCTGTTCAACGTGGCCTTTGTGGGCGCCGCCGCAGTAGCCGCTGTGGCACTGCCTCCTGACGGGAAGTCGGCCACAGTGGTGATCGGGCTTGCGCTGCTCTACGGGATCGTCGCCGTGACGATGTTCCGGTGGAGCCGTGTCAGTGAAGTGCTATAGCGTGCGCGCGTCAAAGAAGAGCGGCGCACGATCCGCGGGGGCGCCCACATGACCTACCCGCCCCAGCAAAGTCCTGGACCATACGGGCAGCAGCCTCAACAGCCGTACCCACCCCAACAGCCCGTGTACGGCTACCCGCAACAGCAGCCGTATCCGCCGCATCAGGGTCAGCAGCCGTACGGCGGCTATCCCGGTAACCTCCGGCAGCCGTAAGAGCCGGACCAGTGTGGTTCTCTGTCTGACACCGATGAAGTCGACGGGCTGACCCTCTTCCGGGGCAGGTGCCGGTAGCTGCGGGTCGGGGGGGGGGGGGGGGGGGGGGGGGGGCGGCCGCCGCCCCCCCCCCCCCCGCGGGGGGGGGGGGGGGGCGCGGGCACCCCCCCCCCCCCCCCCCCCCCCGCGGCTGTTTTGGGTGAGAGGGGGTGCCTGAAAAAAAAAAAA
>NZ_JBITER010000013.1:0-184269 GCF_044455345.1 Streptomyces sp. NPDC051286
ATCGGCATGTCCCACTCAACGACCGGCACCCCACAGAGGTACCGGTCGCATCGTCAGTTCATCCGAACCGGTCATGTGCGGAGGATGGGGCTAGCGGAGGAGCCGTCGTCCGACCACTGGCACGCGTCGGCCAGCCGGAGCGGGATCGGGCGGCCACGCGAAGGTCACCCGACAGGCTCTCAGAGCCCCAGGGGGCTCGTCCCGATGAGTTCCGCGATGCGCTCCGGGGCCACCGCCCGGGAGTAGAGCCAGCCCTGCCCCGTGTCGCAGCCTATCCGCCGGAGCCGTTCCGCCTGGCTCACGGTCTCCACACACTCCGCGGTGACGGTCAGCCCCAGCCGGTGCGCCAGCTGCACCATCGCCTCGACGATCGTCTCGTCGGCCGGGCTGGGCTGCGCCCCGTCCTCGTACCGGAAGCCGCGTACGAACGAGCCGTCCAGTTTCAGTACGGAGACCGGCAGCCGGCTCAGATAGGCGAGGTTCGAGTAGCCGGTCCCGAAGTCGTCGATGGCGATCCGGACGCCCATGTCGCTGAGCGCCTGGAGCGCCTCCAGCGGGCGGCCCGCCGGGCCCATCACCGCTGACTCGGTCAGTTCCAGCTGCAGCAGTCCCGGGGCCAGGCCGGTCTCGGCGAGGATCTCGGCGACATCGGTGACCAGGTCGGAGTCCCAGACCTGCCGGACGGCGACATTGACGCTGATGAAGAGCGGCGGCCGGGCCGGATGGTCCAGCTGCCAGCGCCGGGCCTGACGGCAGGCCGACCGGAGCACCCAGCGGCCGAGCTGGACGATCGAGCCGTCCTCCTCGGCGATCGCGACGAACCGGTTCGGTGAGAGCATGCCGAACTGCGGGTGGTTCCAGCGGACCAGGGCCTCCACCCCTCGTACGACTCCGTCGGCCATCCCGACAAGCGGCTGGTACTCGATGGTGAACTCGCCGCGCTCGACGGCCGGCCGGAGCGTGGAGGAGAGCGCCTGCCGCGTCATCCGGTGCGCGTTGCGCTCGGGGTCGAAGAGGGTCCAGCGTGCCTTGCCGTCCGCCTTCGCCCAGTACAGCGTGGTGTCGGCGGCCTGCATCAGACCGGTGGCCGAGGTCCCGGCGACGCTCCGCTCCACCACCCCGATCGACGCCGACACGGCCAGCTGTGTCCCGGCCAGGTCGAACGGCTTCTGGAGGGCGGCGAGCACCACGCGGGCGAGATCGGTGAGTTGCTGCGTCCCGGCGGACTCCTCGACCAGGATCGCGAACTCGTCGCCGCCGAGGCGCGCCACGAGTGTGCCGCCGGTGCGGTGCAGGCTCTCCCGTTCGGCGCAGTCGGTGAGCCGGGCGGCGACGGCGGCGAGCAGCCGGTCGCCGATCCGGTGCCCCATCGTGTCGTTGACGGCCTTGAAGCCGTCCAGGTCGAGGTAGCAGAGCCCGATCCGGCCGTGCCGCGGGAGGCTGTCGTCCTGGAAGGGCGGAGTCTCCAGCGCGGCGGAGAGCCGCTCGAAGAACAATGTCCGGTTGGGCAGCCGGGTCACCGGGTCATGCGTTCGGAGGTGGCGCAGCCGCTTCTGCAGCTCGTGGCGGTCGCTGATGTCGGCGACGGAGAGCAGCACGGGGGAGGCGCCCGGAGTGATCCCGGTTCCGGTCTCCGCGCCCGTCCCGGCCTCCGGTTCCGCCCTGGCCTCCGACTCTGTCCCGGCGCCCGTCTTCGCACCTGTTGCCCCGGTCTCCGGCATCGGCACGACGGTGATCTCGGCCCACATCGAGCGTCCGTCGGGGTGTTTGAGCTTGCGGGTGCAGCGGAACCGGGATCGCCGGCCGCGCAGCACCTCGCGGTACGCATGCCAGGTCCGGACGTCGGCGGAGAGGTCGAGCAGATCGGACGCGGACTGGGCGGTCAGCGCCGCGGAGTCGGCGCCGAGCAGCCCGCCGAGAGCGTCGTTGGCACACAGGACCAGGCCTTCGTGGTCGACGACGGCCATCGGCAGCATGGCGCCCAGGAAGGCGGCGCGGTAATCGGCCGGACGGGAGTCGACGGCTCCCGGACCGACCGATTTCATGTGACGCTCCGTGACAGATGGTCGCACGGTAGGGGGCGCTGTGCCTGCCGCGGGCCTCGGCCCTTCGGAGGTTCCGCTCACCGCTCGCTCCCGCCGTGCAGTTCTGTCCTGAACAGTTGTGGTCGGACTGGCCCGCCGCGCGGAGCGCCGTTGTCTGAGGCGGGAACCACGCAGGAAAGCGTGGTGAAGCATAGATGCTGTTGTCTGACCCGTTCCAGCTTCCCGTCCGTTGTGACCCCGGGGAACACCTCACACGGGTCATTCGCGCGTCTTTCCGGTTTGCCCATGACTGATTATTTCTGCGCGGCTCTGTTCCCTCACGTCGATCTTGAGTCTGCTTCGCTTTGCCTCAGTGATCATTTGTGACTGTCTGTGAAAGGGCTCTGAGGGGCGGACCGCTGACCCGAGTGGGGCAGCACAACAGGGCGAATGCCCATGAACCGGCACAGGGTGGATTGCGTGTATCCGCATCCCGCACCCGGAGGTCGATGTGCCGCCTCAGCGCAGGCTCGGGGGATGGGAGAAACCGAGTCCGCGTGGTGTGGTGGCCGGTCTGATCTCTCTCCTGGCACTCGCCTCCACCTCCCTCGTCGCGGGTCCGGCCGTGGCGGCCACAGGTGAAGCCGGCCCCTGCGCCCTGCCCAGGACGGGGGCGCACCACTCGCTCGGCCTGGACGAGTGGGACGGCGCATACCCGCGCCCCGACCACACCCTCGACGCGGTCATGATCTTTCTGTCGTTCCCCGACGCCCGCCCCGTCACCACCCCGGACGAGCTCGCCGCCGACTACTTCCCCGCCACCACGCAGTTCTTCCGGCGCGCCTCGTACGGGAAGTTCACCCTGCGCCCGCACCCGCAGCACCAGTGGGTCCAGATGCCCCACAACTCCACGTCGTACGGCATGAAGCGCGACTGGGGCGACAAGCAGCGCAGTTCCTATCTGCGCGACGCGATCGCCGCGGCCGACGACCAGGTCGACTTCTCGAAGTACGACATCGTCTATCTGGTCGCCGACCCGGACGCGCCCGGCGTCGACTCCGACGCCACCAAGGTCGTCAACTTCGACCAGCCGCTGCATGCCGACGGCACGGACATCAGGCGCGTCGTCACCGTCTTCGAGCAGCATCCGCCGGACCGGAACGTACTGGCCCACGAGACCGGGCACGTCTTCGACCTGCCGGACCTCTATCACCGGCCGCCGGACGGCAAGGGCGACTGGGACACGTACGTCGGCGACTGGGACGTGATGGGCAGCCAGTTCGGTCTCGCGCCGGACCTGTTCGGCTGGCACAAGTGGAAGCTGGGCTGGCTGGACCGCAGGCAAGTGGCGTGTATCCAGCACAACCAGGACATCACCCTGGAGCCGATGGCCGCCGTGCCGGCGCCCGGCGCCTCGATCGGTACGCGGCTCGCGGTGATCAGGACCGGTGAGGACAGTGCCGTGGCGCTGGAGGCCCGCAGTGCCACCGGCAACGACCGGGAGACGTGCAGCGAGGGGGTGCTGATCTACCGGGTCCGCAACGAGACACCGTCCGGCGGCGGGCCGATCCAGGTCATCGACACCCACCCCCATACCGATGCCTGCTGGGACCGGTCGGTCTACCCGCCGCTCGCGGACGCCCCCCTGCGGGTCGGCGAGACGTACTCCGTCCCCGACGAGCACACCCGGATCGAGGTCGCGGACCGGACGCCGTCGGGTGCGTGGACAGTGCGTATCGCCACGGGCACGTAACGCTGCCGTGACGTAAACAAAGAAGCCCCTCGCTTTCGCGAGGGGCTTCTTCCGTCTGTGCGCCGCCAGGGACTCGAACCCCGGACCCGCTGATTAAGAGTCAGCTGCTCTAACCAACTGAGCTAGCGGCGCCTGCTGACGTCGTAGACATTAGCACCCTGATCGGCGGGAGGAAAAATCGAAATCCGAGCCGACCCGGCGGGCGCGGAACGGGCCACGCGCACACAAGCCCAGAGCAGTACGTCGGGGCCCGGCAGCCAAGGGGTACGGGTGTCGGGGGCGACCACCCAGCGAGGCCCTGACGAGGAGGAGGCGCAGGCCAGGGGCGGGACGGTCACCGCGTCACCGGTGCCGTGGCAGAGCAGCGGCGGGACCCTGCCCTCGCGGTCCTCCCTCTCCCAGGGCGCCTCGGGGCCGTGTTCCGCCGCCTGCTCGTGGCTGGTGCCCCACTCCTCCCACTCGAGCAGCGACGGCAGCCGCTGGGCGGTGCCGGGGGCGGCGAACAGCAGCATCCGCCCGCGGTGCGTGGCGACCGGGCCGGAACCCGGGCCGTCGGCCCACAGGTGCTCCAGCATCCGCCGCCCGAAGAGCGTCGGCACATTGACCACGTCGAACGCCGATCCGCACGGCAGCACGCCAGGGGAGCCGGGGTGGGCCCGCCACTGGGCGAGCATGGAGCGCGGATACGCGGCGGCACCGGCCAGCCAGGCCGCTCCGGCCGCGGTGACCTGAGCGGTCTGGTCACCGGCTCGGTCCCGCAGGACCGTGAAGACATCGGCACCGTGGCGGGCGCCGGCGCAGGTTCCGATGCCGGGATGCAGGGTGGTCTCGTCTGGCAGCCATGCGCTCATGACTACCGGTCTACCGGTGGTGACACTGTGGATGACAGGAATTGCCGGAAACCCGGACAGGGTGAGGTGGGGAGGAGTATCTTGCGCGCGGGCATATGCCACCGGCTGTGCCCGGAGTCAGATCCGGAGCGAGAGCCGGTGTCGGACCCGGAGTCCCCGTCGCCGGATACGGACCCGGACCCGGACCCGGAGGCTGCTGGGGGTCGGACGCTCCGGCGTCACGGCCGCGCGCCGCCCAGCAGACTCCAGCCGAACTCGACCATCTTCTTCGCGTAGTCCTCGGTCCACTCGGCGCGCTGTGCGATGTCCGCCGTGGTGAGCCGGTCGAACCGGCTCGGATCGGCCAGCTGCGCGGCGGCGATCGCCTGGTACTCGACCGCCCGGTCGGTCGCGGCGCGGAAGGCCAGCGTCAGCTCGGTGGCGCGGGCCAGCAGCTCCTCCGGGTCGTCCATCGACTCCAGGTCGAAGAAATGCTCGGGGTCGGCGACCGCCGCCGTCGGCTCGAAGAGCAGGGGCGCGGGGCGCAGCCGCTGCTGCTCCTTCCGCTCGGGTTGTGCCATGTGGTGTTCCTCCTTCGGTGGGCCCGACGGCCACCCTCCATTGTCCAACCGCCCGCAAGTGGGCTTCGGGGGCGGTGCGCGGGGCGCACCGGGTTACCGCCCGGCATGGCGCACACCCCCGACGGCCCATCGCCCGTGATCCGGCAGTGTTACGGCCTCCCCTGCGGTAGGGAGCGGGCTCCCTGCGCCCTACGCCGCCGCCGGCGGCGTTGTCGTCGGTCACCGACGCTCCGCGTCGACTCCGTCCTCCGCCTTGCTATCGAAGCCGCACGACGCCGCTCGCCGATCCACTCCTTGTCGCGGGGGAGGCCGTTACGGGCGCCACGGGACGCGGTGTTCCGCGAGGTGGGCCAGGACCGCATGGCTCGCCTCCCACCCGTCAGGAAACTTGACCGTGACGCCGAGCTGGACCGGTTCCGTCGACGGGTGCTCGTCCAGCAGGTCCGCGACGCCGGCACGGCAGACCACGATGCAGGCGTGACGGTGGCGCGACGCCAGGACGCACAGCCGGCCCGTCTCCAGATGGAACGCTGTGGCGTCCGGGCGCCCGGACAGCGGGTGCAGGACCACCGTCACATCGAACTCGCGGCCCTGGAGCCGGTTCGCCGTGTCCACCGCCACACCCGTCACACCGAGCTCGGCGAGCGCCGCCCGTACCGCCGCCGCCTGGTCCCGGTGGGCCGTGCCGACCGCGACCCGGTCCGCCGTCACCGGGGCCGGGTCGGGTGAGCGTTCGCTCGTCGCCGCGCCGCCCCGGTCCAGCAGCCGGCGGACCACCAGGGCCACCGCCCGCACCGCCTCCGGGTCCGTGCGCGGGGTGTGCCGGGCCGGGAGTTCGAGCAGGCCCCAGCCGGACTCCGCAGCCTCGTCCAGCACCCGGTCCGGGGCGGAGCCGTCCGACGGGACACCGAACGCCAGCCGCCGGTCGCCGTGATCCGTACCGCTGCGGAACGGGGTGTACGGGTAGAACGCGTCCGAGACCAGCCGCGCGGCCGACGCGGGCAGCCGCCACGACACCGGCAGCCGGCGCTGCGGCAGCTCCGGGTTGTGCGCCAGCAGCGTCGAGACCGCGCTCGCCGACGGGTCGTACGACAGCCCCGCCCACTGGTCCGCGCCGACGATGGAGAACGGGTCCAGCTGGCCCGGATCGCCGACGAACAGCGCCCTTTCGAAGAGCCCCGCGACAGCCAGCAGCGCGTCCGAGCGCATCTGGTACGCCTCGTCGACGATCGCGTGCCCCCACGGCTCGACGTTCTTCACATGAGCCCACTTGGCGGCCGTCGAGATGACGACATCCAGTCCGGCCAGATCTCCGGCCTTCGCCGACTTCCGCACGTTGGCCAGGCCGTCCAGCACCTTGTCGTACGGGTCCGCGTCGTTGCTGTGCAAGCGCCCGACCGGCAGCCCCGGGTCCTTCTCGGCCAGCCGCACCACCAGGTCGTCGACCTGGGCGTTGGTCTGCGCGACCACCATCAACGGGCGCCCTGCCGAAGCGAGTTCGAGCGCGGCGCGCACCACCAGCGTCGACTTTCCCGCACCCGGCGGGGAGTCCACCACGATGCCGCGGGCCGTGCCGTTCAGCGTGTCGTCCAGGATCTGGGCGGTGGCCCGCCCCGCTTCGGCGCCCGGATCGAATACGGCCGTCACAACAGGTCCTCCGGAGTCATGGGGTCGGGGTTCTCGAAATGTCCGGCGGCGCCCGGCGGGCCGCCGTGCGTCCACGGCGTCTCCTCCGGGTCCGGCAGCCTCGGGCCGCCGCGCTGGTCGTGCTCGAACAGGGTCCAGACGATCCGGTCGCCCGGCTCCGGCAGCGACCCCGGGGCCGGCTCCTTGCTCCGGCCCATCCGGTCGGTGATCCGCAGCACCAGCAGCCGCTCCTCCGCGTCCGGGAGATCCTCGGAGGCGTACGCCACGAACTCGGCGGTCTGCGGCTTGCCGTCCAGCGTGCGGTACACCTTCGTGCGCTCACCGAGATGAGGGCGCTCGCCCGTCCGGACCGTGACCAGCGGACGCGGCGAGGGCCGCTTCGACTCGCTGTACGCCATCACCACCTCGGCCACCTCCCCGACGAACGCCTCACCGGCCAGCCGGCGCCCGGCGAGCACCAGCGGGTCGTCCAGGGCCTCCTGCGCCTCCAACTGCGCCTGCGCCGTCTCCCGCGAGGCCAGCTTTGCCGCCGCCGTCACCGCGTCGTCCCGGCGCGGCTGCGGCGGCTCCCCGGCCCGCACCCGGTCCCGGTGGCCGGTGAACGACCACCGGTCCCGGGTCCACCGGTCCTCGGTCCTGGACCCGGCCGGCAGCTCCCGCATGAGGTCGAGCCCCCGCCACACCGCGTCCCAGGTCGGCCGCGCCACCCCGGCCAGCAGCGACCTGATCTCCCGCTCGGCGGCGGTCAGTGCGGCGAGCCGGGCGTCGGCCGCGAGACCGTCCTCGGCCGCCGCGAGCGACGTGCGCGCCCGGTCGTACCTCTCGATCGCGGGCGCGAGCAGCCGGTTGTCGAACGCCGGGTCCGTCGCCGGACCGGCGGGCGGGCAGAGCAGCTGGCCACCGGCGTCCCGCTGCAGCTCGGCCCGGAGCGCGGCCTGGGCACCGGACTCGCCCGCCGCAGGGTCGATCCAGGCGAGCAGCGCCCCCAGATGCTGGTCCTCCAGCGTGGACTGCCCGGTCGCCCAGTGCCGGTTCAGCAGATCAGTCATGGCCAGGAGCAGCGAGGAACCCGGCACCCGGGCCCGCTCCCCGTAATGCGTGAGCCAGCGGCCCAGCAGCGGGACCCTGGCGGGCGCCGGGTACGGGGTGTCCGGGTCGTCCTCGGCGGTGCGCCGGAACCGCATGGACCGGCCCAGCAGCCGTACGAAGTCGAGACCCGCCCGGCTCGGCACGATCAACTGCGGCGCGTCCGTGCACAACTCGACCTCGACCTTGACCTTCTTTCCGGTCTCGGGATCGGTCTCGCCCCGCTCGGCGGGCTCCACCACGTCCGTGTACGTCTCGATGTGCGGCAGGACCACCTCGGCCAGCTCGGCGAGGAAAGCGAACCGCAGATCGCGGTCGCGCGGCTGGGCCACGGTGAGCAGCCGGGGCGCGTCCCGGTCTGTTCCGACGAGGGCGCCGAGCGGCGCGCCCGCCTCACCGGCGGTGGTCAGCGGTACGAGAACGAGCGGCGCACCGGTGAGATGACGGTGCCGGACAGTGGCCATCGGCTGCGCCCGCCCGCTCTCCACGGCCTCCAGCCGTGCCAGGGTGCTGATCAGCGACATGCCGGGCTTCCTTCCAGGGGCGCGCCCCGGTGCTCCAGCGCCTCCGCGCGCAGGGCCGCGGCGCGGCGCAGGGCGGCGACCGTGGGGTCGGCCGGATCGCCTTCCTTGCCTGCCGCCGCGGCCAGTACCGCGCCCACCGTCGTCAGACCGCCGAGCTCACCCCGTACGCTCCGCCCCAGCGCCTCCACCGCGCCGGCCGCACGCGCCTTCGCCCGGCAGTGGAAGGCCAGTTCGCACGCGGCCAGGCACTCCGGTGCGTACGCCGCCGTGACCGCGTCGACCGCGGCCGTCAGCTCCTGCGCGGAGCACTCCGGGTCGAAGGTGGCGCCTTCGGGCAGGGCGGCCGCGATGTCCTCGACCCGGGTCAGCCGGGTCAGCTGGCGGCGGGTGACCGCGCGCTGCTTGCGCACGTCGACGACCGACGCCGTCGGCAGGTTGGAGAAGTCCTTCGGGCAGACCAGCAGCACCCGGTGGCCGACCTCCGCCCCCGCCGTGACCGCCGCGACGCGCTCCAGCGCCAGCACATACACCGCGGACTGCCGGGCCGCCGCGCCGACCTTCGCCGCGTCCGCCGAACTGTCGATCACGGGAAACGACTTGATCTCCACGACCGTCCACCGGCCGTCGGGGTGCACCACCACCGCGTCCGGCTCCAGATAGGCGGGCGAGCCCGCCACCTCCAGGGCCAGCATCGGGTGATCGAGCAGAGCCCAGCAGCCCGCCTCGGTCGCCTCCCGCAGCGCCAGGGCCGTCCGCGCCGCACGGCCCTCGGGACCCGCCGCCGCCAGATCCGGCACCCGGACCTCGCGCGGTGACTCGCCGCCCCCGCCGAGCCGCTCGTACAGCAGGCGCATCAGCTCCGTGCCGCCGTCGGCCTTGACTCTCGCCTCGAACGCGTTGCCCCGCATGAAAGCGAACTGCGACTGACCGAACGCGGCGGGAGAGCCGAGCGCGGCCGCCAGCGCGGCCTTGTCCACCCCGGCGCCGTCCAGCAGGGCGCGCCGCTTGCAGCCGGGGTTGGCGGCGAGGGCGGCCAGCGCGCGGGCATCGAGCGGATGCGGTGCGACGGCGGGACCGCGCAGTTCAGCGAGCCGCTGCCGGAGTGTCGTCGCCTGCTGCGTCGGCCGATGCCGCGACATCGATGGAGTCTGCGGAGGAGGTCCGCTGGACGGGGATTCGCTCACCCGCGGAAGTCTTGCATCCGGCACTGACAACAGGGGACTTCGTGACCGGGACGGCCGCAGCGGTGCGGACCCCTGCCGCTGCCCTGATCCGGTCGGCGAGCCGCATCACCGGCCTGGTGAGCAGCGCCCCGACGCCCATCACCGCGGCGCCCGCGACCGCGTCGAGGAAGTAGTGGTTGGCCGTGCCCATCACGACGAACGTGGTGAGGAGCGGGTACACGACACCCGCGGCCCGGAGCAGCGGGTGCCTGCCGTGGCGCCACAGCAGGATTCCGCACCACAGCGCCCAGCCGACGTGCAGGCTCGGCATCGCCGCGTACTGGTTGGTCATCCAGCCCATCCCGCGCGGCGCACTCGCCTCGGCGCCCCACCAGCCGTACGAGCTGTACTGGGCCATGGTGTCGACGAAGCCGTGTGTGGCGTCGAGCAGCCGCGGCGGGCAGGTCGGCATCAGCGCGAAACCGATCAGACCGAGCAGCGTGGAGGTCATCAGCCAGGTGCGGGCGGCGCGGTACGCGGCCGCGTGCCGCTGGTAGATCCAGACCAGGACGGCCGGGGTGACCACGTAATGCAGTGAGGCGTAGACGAAGTCGGAGGGTATGCCTATCACCGGATGGGCCGTCATCAAGCGGTTGAGCGGGTGCTCGGCGTTGAGGAAGAGCATCTTCTCCAGATGAAGTATGCGCAGCCCGTGGTCGACGGCGGTCGACACATCGCTTCGGACCAGCAGCCGGCCCGCCAAGTAGATCGCGTACACGATCGCGATCAGTGGCAGCTCGGCCCACCATCGAGGCCGGTGCCGCGACGCGGGCGCGGCGGTGGCAAGCGACATCCGGATGCTCTCCATCATGAGTTCATGCGCCCGACGGTGGACGTTCAACCGTACGGCGCAGGTCGGTGGCGAATCCCCCCGGGGTCCCTTGTGGATGCCCCGTGCGCGCGGAGCCTTCTCCGCGGGGGAAGGGACGCCTGCGCGGCCCCAGAGGTTGCCTCCCGAATACGTGAGCGATGATGAACAAAGGCGGACGACCCGTCCCTGTTGCCGTTTTCTTTGATCCACATCTCAGGGGGAGCCGTCATGGCACCGCGTATCCTGCTCGCCCGGCACGGCCAGACGGAATGGTCGGTCAGGGGCAATCACACCGGCAGGACGGACATCCCGCTGCTCGACGCGGGCCGCGAGGGCGCCAAGCTGCTGGGCGAGCGGCTGCACCGGAAACCGTGGGCGGACCTGCCGGGCCTCGAGGTCCGGACCAGCCCGCTCGTCCGCGCCAGGGAGACCTGCGAGATAGCCGGCTTCGCGGGCCGGGCGCAGCTGTGGGACGCGCTCATGGAGTGGGACTACGGGGCGTACGAGGGCATGACCCCGGCCGAGATCCAGGCGATCCGGCCGGGCTGGTTCATCTGGCGCGACGGGGTGCCGGAGGGCGAGACCCTCTCCGAACTGTCCGCCCGCGCGGACGAGATCGTGGCCTGGGCGCGCTCGGCCGACCGCGACGTGCTGGTCTTCGCGCACGGTCACATCCTGCGGGCGCTGGGGGCGCGGTGGCTGGGCGAGGATGTGTCGTTCGCGTCCCGCATCCGGCTGGACCCGACGTCGCTGTCGGTCCTGGGGTGGGCGTACGGGGCCCCGGCACTGGAGCGCTGGAACGACACGGGTCACCTGGACCGGTAGGTCCCGCCGTTGCGCAGAGGCGCGGTGGGCGCTTCGCGGGGGGCGGCGCCGGGGACACGGGCTGCTCGGTGTGTGCGGACCCGGCCGTCGGATCGGTAGGGGACGCCCCCGCCTCGCCGGGTTCCCTTACGGCCTGGTGCACGATAGCGAGCGGGCTCCCGGCGTCATGCGACTCCGCCTCCGGCGTTGTCGGCAGTCGACGACTCCCCCATGGCCTTGAAGGCATGGGAGGGGCCCCCTTCGCGTCGCCTCCCTCCTCCGCCTTGGATTCGAAGCCGCATGACGCCGCTCGCTGATCCACTCTCTATCGTGCACCAGGCCGTTACACCCCCATCTCTGTGCACCGCTCCAGAAGCCCCGCCACCTCCGGTGACCCGTGTTGTGCCTGTAGCACCCGCACCGCCCCCGACAGCATCGCCCGGATCCGGGACGACTGCACCTGGTCGAGCAGGTCCAGCACCTGGTGCCCCGTCGCGGCCGCTTCCGCCACGGCCCCGGCATGCGCCAGGTCCGTCGTCAGCTCGGCCCGGTACAGCGCCAGGTTCCGGGTGAAGTGCGGGTCCTGCAGCTGTGTGGCCCGTCGTGCATGACGCGTCGCCCGCCGCCAGTCACCCAGCGCCGACCAGCACTGCGCCTCCAGCATCTCCAGCTCCGCCTCCTGGAAGAACGTCATCCACTCCGGGTCGGCATCGCGCGTCCCCCGTCCGAAGGCCTCGTGCGCCCGCCCCAGCGCCCGTTCGCAGCCGCTGCGATCGCCGAGCCCCGCCCGGCCCCCCGCCTCCCGCAGTGCGAGCAGCGCCAGCAGTCGCGGAGAGCCCAGCGGCGTCGCCACCCGCAGCCCGGCCTCCGCCGCCCGTACCGACTCCCGCGGCCGCCCCGTGTCCCTCGCCAGGAATGACGCGTTGCAGAACGCATGCGCCTCCAGCGCCGCGTCACCGGCCAGCCGTGCCGTCGCCAGCGCCTCCGCGTAGTGCGAGCGCGCGTCCTCGAAGCGCCCCGAGTCGTGGGCCAGCCACCCCACCGAGATGGCCAGCTCACCCGCCCCGGCATGCAGTCGGTCGGACGTGGAGCGGCGGGTGGTCGTTCCCTCGTCCAGCAGCGCGTACGCCGCCCTCAGCGGCTGCGCGGCCCGCCGGTAGAGGCCGTCGCCGCCGTGCCGGTCGTCCAGCAGCCTGATCTGCCGTACCGCCTTCTCGACGGCGGTCACCTCGGCCTCGCCGACCCGTCGCTGTGCGGGTCGCTGTGCCGGTACGGCGGCGGCGGCGGTGCCGAGGCCGAAGCCCAGGGATGCGGCCGCCATCGCGGCGGTGCCGCTGGTCATGAATACGCGACGCAGCACGTCGCTCTCCTCGTCGGTGTCGCTGTGGAGCGTGGGGGGCGGTGGGGTGTCGGGGATCTCGGCGGTGGCGCGCGCCCCTCGGCCGCGTACGGTCTCGCGCGACGAGAAGCCCAGGTCCGCCAGGGTCGCCCCGGGGAACATGTGCAGGAAGACTCGTTCGTACGCGTAGTTGGGGCAGCGGATCTCGCCGGACTCCACGCGTCCGATGTACCGGGCGTCGCACGCGACCTGCTCGCCGATCTCGCGGGCGGATCTGCGCACCGCGGCAGCGAACTCCCCGGCGGAGCGCGGTCCGCGCAGCCGCCGGAAGGCGAGGTTGGGAACTGCCCCTGTCGACACCATGGCTGGGCCCTCTCTGGTGCAAGCCGGGCCTGTTTCCGGTGTCCCGGCGGAGCAAGAAGGTACCTGCTGTGACGGGCCGCACACACAGTGTTTGCCCGTAAAACGGATATCTCGCCCGCAATCCGCCATGAACTGCCATCCTTTGCGGCGGCGTGGCACCGTAGCCCTTGACGTAGTCGACGCGTTGGTTGATGTGGAGACGGAGTCTGGCTCCGCCCGGCGATGAGAGGAGAGGTCCCTTGTTGCATCTCGGCACGGAGACCGGCTCACGGACGACTACGACGACGACCGGTTCCGGGGCTGCGGAGCGTGAACCCGCCACCCCCGAACCCGGCACACCCCGGCCTTCGGCCGCCGAGCCCGCCGTGGCGGAGCCCCTGCCACTCCTGGCCCCCGGGCCCTGCGAGCTGGTGACCGTCCCCGCCCGCCAGGGCCTCGAGGCCGTCGACATCCTGCGCCGCGGCGCCGATCAGGAGGCAGTCGGCCCGGTCCTGCACGACGACACCTGCGACACCCTCGGCTTCCTGGTGCCGCCGGGCACCGCCGAGGCCTGGGACGTACCGGGCAGTGCCTGTACGCAGACGAGCGGCCGCGGGCTCCGCATTCCCGCCGAGCCGCCGGTCGCCGGCAGCGGCTGGCTGCTGCCGCCCGCCGCCGACGCCCCGGTCACCGATCCTGCCGCGCTGCGGGCCGCCCTCGACCAGGCGGCCCGGCTGATCGAGGCGGCCGACAACTGCTGCTGAGCTCATAATGGCCGGGGGTGTGTTCCCCACCGGCGCCGGTCCGGCACCGGAGCGATGAGCAGCGAGCAGGGGAAACAGCAGTGGCACGTCGAGGAGCATCCAGCGGTGGAGAGAACGCGCGGAAGCGATCCGACCGCAGGCCGGAGACCCTCGCCGAGGCGGTCGACGGTGGTCTCGCCGAGCTGATACCCGACCGGGAGCGCCCTCGTGCCTGGACGCTGAACCTCGACGGCGCCCCTCAGTCCCATGTCGACCTCGACGACCCCTCGCACCTCTCCTTCCCCTACCAGCGCCGGATCGGCCACATCGCGGATCTCGTCGCTCCCGCGCAGCAGCCCCTGCACGTCGTGCACCTCGGCGGCGGCGCCTTCACCCTCGCCCGCTACATCGCAGCGACCCGCCCCCGCTCCACCCAGCAGATCGTCGAGCTGGACGCGGCGCTCGTCCAACTGGTCCGCCGGGAGCTGCCCCTGGACCCGCAGGCCCGGATCCGGGTCCGCTCCACCGACGCCCGCGCCGGGCTCGGGAAGATCCCGGACGACTGGGCGGACCTCGTCATCGCTGACGCGTTCAGCGGATCCCGCACCCCCGCTCACCTCAACAGCACCGAGTTCCTCACCGACGTACGCCGGGTGCTGAAGCCCACCGGGCAGTACGTGGCCAATCTCACCGACGGCCCGCCGCTGGCCCATCTCCGCGGCCAGATCGCCACCGCCGCCGCCGTCTTCCCCGAGCTGGCCCTTGCCGCCGACCCGGCGGTGCTGCGCGGCCGCCGCTTCGGCAACGCCGTGCTGCTCGCCTCCGGGCTGCCGCTCAAGGTCGCCGAACTGACCCGCAGGGTCGCCACCGACCCGCACCCGGGACGCGTCGAACACGGCCGGGAACTCGCCGACTTCACCGGCGGCGCGGCCGCGGTGCGCGATGCGGACGCCCGTCCGTCACCGGCGCCGCCGTCCTCCGCTTTCCAGTGACTCGGCGCCGCACCGGCGCCGAGCTCGAGGACGACCCGGCCGCCGTCGTCCCGTAACTCCGCACCGTGCCGGACGGCGTGGCCGGTTGCGGGGGAGCGCAGGTGTGGGGACGGTACTGATGGCCTGCCCCCTGCACCCCCGGCTCACCGCGGCGAGCGCCGCATCTGCCCCGCGCGTACCGCCGGGTGATGTCCCGGGTGTCGGCTTCGGGGAAAGAACGCGCACGCGGACGGGAGTTGCCCTGGGGCCCGCGCGTCCGCTTCGTCACCGGCCTGGACGTCTTCGACGCAGCACCGGCCGAGCCGGCCGCCCATCCGGACGGCATCGTCGACCTGTCCGTCGGCACTCCGGTCGACCCGGTACCGGCGCTGATCCAGAAGGCCCCGGTGGCGGCCGCGGACTCGCCCGGCTATCCGACGGTGTGGGGGACGGCGGAGCTGCGCGACGCGATCACCGGCTGGTGCGAGCGCCGGCTCGGCGCGCGGGGTCGGACACCGCCGTGGTGGGTTGCCGTCGTCGGCTGACGAGCGCAACCCGCATCGAGAGGCGACCCCGGACTCCTCGTCCGGGGGCATTCGCGTGGGCGGGCGCGCCGCTCCTGAAGGGCCTTCAGGTCCGACCGGAGGCCAGGACTCAGCGTGCGAGGCCGGCCAGGGTGCGCAGGCCTTCAAGTACCTCGGCTGCCGTGGGGGCGCCGGCCGGGTCGGCGAGGTGCTGGATCATCAGGCCGGACATCAGGGCGAGCTGGACGCTGCCGTGGGTGCGTACGGAGGACTCGGAGACCTCACCCTCGGGAACGCCGTCCAGAATCGCGGCCATGCCGCGCCGCCCCTGGGCGATGCCTTCGGTCAGCGCGGGGCGCAGTTCCGGCTGCCGCTGGGCCTGCATGAACAGCTCCACCGAGGCCAGCCACAGATCGGGGTGCGCCGTGAAGTCCGCGATCAGGCTCTCCCACATGCGCTCGAAGTGCTGCCTCGTGGAGCCGTCGGTGTCGGGGGCGAGCGCCCGGCCCATCGCGTCGCCCCATTCGTCGAGGGTCTCGAACAGGGCCTGGTTGAGCAGCGCTTCCCGGGAGCCGTAGTGGTAGCCGATGGCGGCCATGCTCACTCCGGCCGCCGTTGCGATGTCCCGCACGGTGGTGCGGTCGTACCCCTTTTCCTTCAGGCATGCCTTGGCGCCGACAAGCAGGGCTTCGCGGTTTCCCATGCGCCGTAGCGTAGCACCCGCCTAGCGCGTGCGTCTGAGGCGAATGACTTAATCAAACGCATTGCGCGATTGCCCAAATCTGTCTAGCGTCCTCGCCATGACACGCATCAGGAGCGTTTTAAAGGGATTGGCCGTCGGCACGCTGGCGCTGGCGCTGGGGTCGGGCCTCGCCTCCCCAGCCGCCGCCCGGACGGAGAGTCAGGAGGCCGGCACCGTCGTCACGACGACGGGCGGCGCGGTGCGCGGCACCGTCGACGGGCGCGTGCGCAGCTTCCAGGGCATTCCGTACGCTGCCCCGCCGGTCGGTGAGCTGCGTTGGGCCTCTCCGAAGCCCGCCGTGGCCTGGACGGGGGTGCGCGAGGCGACCGCCCCGGGGTCACCCTGCCCGCAGCCGAAGGGACTTCCGATCGGCGTCCCCAACGACAGGGACGAGGACTGCCTTCACCTCAACGTCACCACCCCCGCCGGGGCCGGCGGCAGGCTGCCGGTGATCGTGTGGATCCACGGCGGCAGCCTGATGTACGGCACCGGCGACATGTACGGACCGAAGCGGCTGGCTGCGATCGGCGCGGTCGTCGTGTCGATGAACTACCGCCTGGGCGTCATGGGCTTCCTGACCGATCCCGCCCTCGCGGAGTCCGGCGGCCTCGGGCTGGAGGACCAACAGGCCGCACTGCGCTGGGTCCGTGCCAACGCCGGCGCCTTCGGCGGCGACGCCGGGAACGTCACGATCATGGGCCAGTCCGGCGGCGGCTACAGCGTGTGCGGCCATCTCGCCTCGCCCGGGTCGGCCGGCCTGTTCGACCGCGCCGTCGTGCAGAGCGCGCCGTGCGCCACTGGCGGCTCACGCACCCGAGCCGAGGCCGAGGCCGAGGGCAAGGAGGTGATCGCACGGGTGGGCTGCGACAGGAGCACGGACATCGCGGCGTGCCTGCGGAAGGCCCCCGTGGCCACGCTGTTGAACGTCTATGGGACGGACAAGGAGCCCCGTCCGGTCGCCGGCACGGAGCTGCTGCCGGTGGCCCCCGGGGAGGCGCTGCGCACCGGACGCTTCAACCGGGTGCCCGTACTCATCGGCGTCAACCACGACGAGGAACGCGGAAGGGTCCTCGGCGAGGAGCTGGCCAGGGGCGGCGTCGCCCTGCGGCCGGAGGAGTACGAGCCCGCCATCCGCGACGAGTTCGGCGACAAGGCCGATGCGGTGCTGAAGCGCTATCCGCTGACGCGGTTCCCCTCGGCCGGCGAGGCCCTGGCCACGGTCCGCACCGATGCGGCGTGGTCGGTGCCGACGCTGGACACCGCCCGCATGCTGTCGCGGTGGACGCCGACGCGGATGTACGAGTTCAGCGAGCGCGACACACCCTGGTTCAGGGGGTTCCCGCGAGGCAGCTTCGATCAGCGCGCCCAGCACATGGCGGAGCTCACCTACCTCTTCGACCTGCCCCTCTTCGAGGACGTGAAGGACGAACAGGCGCGGTTCCGCGACAGGATGACCGAAACATGGGTGGGCTTCGCTTGCTCGGGCAGGACGAACTGGCCGGCCTTCCGCGGTGACAAGGGGTACGTACGGACGCTGGCCTCGGGCGCCTGGAAGCGCGCCGGGTTCGCGGAAGACCACAACGACACCTTCTGGAAGAAAGTCTTCTGACGCGGTCACGCTCGCGCCTCGCGTTTCGTCACGAAAACGAACCACGGCCTCCGCAGGAGAACGGCCACGCATGCTCTGCGTGCGAGGTCCGCCGGGCGCCGCGCCTTGTTCGCGGCCGTGCGGGGTGCAGTGCGCCCGAGGGCCTCCGCAGGCTCGGGAGTTCCGGATGGTTCCATGCGCCGCTCAGCGCGTCGCCAACCCGAGAGGACGTGACCAGGCCCGCTTCCGGGTGAGTGCCTAGGTGATTTCGCTCGGTCTGGGGTCGTCTGCGGTCGCCTGCGGCTGTGGGGCGGTTTCGGGAACCTTCTCGACGCGGGTCGTGCTGCAGGTGAGAGACGTGCCGGCGGCGTCGACGGCACGCAGGTCGGGGACGACCTGTCCTTGCTGGTCGACGAGCACCGAGCGTTTCTCGCCGGGGGCGAAGGCGTGGCGCTCTCCCCATTGGCGGAGGGCGAGGACCGCGGTGAACAGGTCGCGACCGGCTTCCGTCAGTGCGTAGGTCTGCCGTTTGCCCGATGGTGCGACATCGCGGGCGAGGATGCCGTGTTCGGTGAGGCGGCGCAGCCGGTCGGTGAGGATGTTGCGGGCGATCCCGAGCCTGTGGTGGAAGTCGGTGAATGCGGATGCGCCGTCCATCGCGTCCCGGACGATGAGCAGGCTCCAGCGGTCGCCGACCAGGTCCAGGGTCCGGGCCACCGGGCAGCTCGGGTCGGTCCAGCGATCGGCCGTGGAGGCCTTCTGTGCGGGCATTGCCGTCATGCGCGCCCCATTCGGTTGCGTTTCAAAACCATTCTGCCCTAGCGTGAGAACGGTTGCAATGTGCTACTGATTGGAGGGTGGTGGCGGTGACGGTCCTCAGTGGTGGGCGAAGGCTGCTGCTGGCCATGGTGTGCGCGACAGCCGTGGCGAGTATTGCTACCGGCGGGTGATCGCCTCCATGGGGCTGCTTCTCACCACAGACCGGATGTTCCGCAGCCGAGCGGCCATCGCGTTCTTTGTGTTCGCCTCGTTCGGAACGCTCTGGAGCGGTCTGGCCCTTCCGCTGGCTGCCGAACCCTGGCAACTGACCCCGGCACAGATCGGCCTGTTCGGTTTCGCCGGGCTCGCCGGCGCTTTCGGCGCCGCCCGCGCAGGACGGTGGGCCGACCGCGGATACGCCGGCCCGGTCACGGCCTGGTCACTGGTGGCCTTGATCTCCTCGTGGGCATTCATCGCCCAAACCGGGCAATCCCTCTGGCTGCTTTGCGCGGGCGTGATCCTGCTCGACTTCGCCGTGCAGGCCGTCCACGTCAGCAACCAGCACCTCATCACCACCGCGCGGCCTCAGCAGACCAGCCGTGCGATCGGCGCCTATATGGCCTTTTACTCCCTCGGCTCGGCCCTCGGCGCGGTGACCGCAACATGGACCTACACGGCAGCCGGATGGGCTGCCGCCTGCCTGCTCGGCGCCGGCTACGCGACTGCGGCACTCGCGATCCGACAGTTGTGTTCCCGCGATGTTCCCAAGTGTCGGGGCATGAAGAAGGCCTGACCTGTTTTCACAGGTCAGGCCTTCTTCATTCAGGGTGAGTAACGGGACTCGAACCCGCGACATCCTGGACCACAACCAGGTGCTCTACCATCTGAGCTATACCCACCGTGTCCGGTCTTTTTCTGACCGGCCGAGAAAAAGTGTACAGGGTCCGAGGGGGTGCTCGCGCCCCCGTTGTTCAGCCGCTGATCCCGGACCTTGAAACGCCCGTGACCAGCGGCTTCCCGAGGTCCTACGACGGCGGCGCCGTCAGGCGTGTCGCGATGGCCTTGGCCTGCTCCGAGTCCGGCCCGGGCTGCGGTACGAAGATCGCCTCCCGGTAGTACCGCAGCTCCGTGATGGAGTCACGGATGTCTGCGAGCGCCCGGTGGTTGCCGTTCTTCTCCGGACTGTTGAAGTACGCCCTCGGGTACCAGCGGCGGGCCAGCTCCTTGACCGAGGACACATCGACGATCCGGTAGTGCAGGTAGGTCTCCAGGGCAGCCATGTCCCGGGCCAGGAATCCCCGGTCGGTACTGACCGAGTTCCCGCAGAGCGGTGCCTTGCCCGGCTCCTTCACATACTCGCGCACATAGGCCAGCACCTGGGCCTCGGCGTCGACGAGCGTGGTGCCGTCGGCCAGCTCGTCGAGGAGGCCCGAGGCGGTGTGCATCTGCCGCACCACCTCGGGCATCGTCTCCAGGGCCCTGTCCGGCGGGCGGATCACGATGTCCACCCCTTCGCCGAGCACGTTCAACTCCGAGTCGGTGACCAGTGCGGCCACCTCGATGAGTGCGTCTTCCGTCAGCGAGAGCCCGGTCATCTCGCAGTCGATCCACACCATGCGATCGTTCATACGTCCCACCCTACGGGGCGCTGCGCTGCCCCGGCAGGGTCGGGCGCCCGGTGGCGTATGCGTCGGAGCCCGGCTTCCCGTGCTCCGGCTGCTCCGTCCCGGCCGCCGTGGCGGCTGCGGCCGGAGGGCCCGACGGGGTCGCCGTCAGGCCGGCCCTCCGGCTCGCGGACGTGCCCTGTGCGGGCACGACCGTCTCGGTCGCCGTCGCCACCGGCTCCATGGGTCCGCCCTGCGGCCGGCGGGCCCGGTACGCGGCCCGGTACGCGGCGGGGGAGGAGCCCAGCTGGCGCCGGAAGTGTCCGCGCAACGCGACCGGCGAGCGGAAGCCGCAGCGGCCCGCGACCTCGTCGACCGAGTAGTCGGACGTCTCCAGCAGCCGCTGCGCCTGCAGCACGCGCTGGGTGATCAGCCACTGGAGCGGTGCGCTGCCGGTCAGCGAACGGAACCTCCGGTCGAAGGTCCGCCTGCTCATGTAGGCGCGCGCGGCGAGCGTCTCCACGTCGAACTGCTCGTGGAGGTGCTCCAGCGCCCAGGCCACGACCTCGGCGAGCGGGTCGGAGCCGATCTCCTCGGGTAAAGACCTGTCGAGGTAGCGCTCCTGACCGCCACTGCGCCGCGGGGGCACGACGAGCCGCCGGGCCAGTGCCCCGGCGGCCTCGGTGCCGTGGTCCGTGCGGACTATGTGCAGACAGAGGTCGATTCCTGCCGCTGTCCCGGCGGAGGTGAGCACATCGCCGTCGTCGACGAACAGCTCGCGCGGATCGACGTGGACCGACGGATAGCGCTTGGCCAGCGTCGGTGCGTACATCCAGTGCGTGGTCGCGGGACGGCCGTCCAGCAGTCCCGCGGCGGCGAGCACGAACGCGCCGGTGCACAGCCCGACGATGCGGGCCCCTTCCTCGTGGGCGCGGCGCAGCGCGTCCAACGCCTCCGTGGGCGGTGGCGAGGTGATCGAACGCCAGGCGGGCACCACGACGGTGCCTGCCCTGCTGATCGCCTCCAGACCGTAGGGTGCGGTGAGTTCGAGCCCGCCGGTGGTGCGCAGCGGCCCCTCCTCCCCGCCGCAGACGAGAAGTCGGTAGCGCGGAACTCCTGCGTCCTGGCGGTCGATCCCGAACACGGAGAGCGGGATGGAGCTCTCGAAGATGGGGCCGCCGCTGAACAGCAGGACGGCGACGACTTCGCGACGTCGTCGTCCGCCGAGCTTTCGTACAGCCTCCGTTGCGGCGGCGGAGTCCTGGCTCATGACGCTAAGCCCCCCTCGGTGTTCGCGTCTTCCTGGTCCTTACGGGCCTGTCGCTCCTGCACATTTCCCCTCGGTCTTGCACGAGTCCCCAGTCTTCGGCACCCAAGATCGAATCTACTGCGTCTCGTGGTGCCGTCGTGACAAGTTGACCAACCAGCGCTATATCGACATGGCCACCTGGCGGGAAGCATTCGATCACGAAGCGTTCCACCCCCGGGCCGTGCAGGGAAGTGCGCCTCCCGTTCGTGGCCCGTCCCTATCGGGTGGAAGCGTACCGTGTGGTCTCTTCTTGCCTGGTGGCAAGGAGGTTGATCGGCCAATTCGCCAAGGAATCGACACGGGTGAGAAGTTGGCTGAAAATATACGGTTGCGCATGCCGGATTCAGTCGTTCGACCGGCGCGCGACCCTCTCCATGTGACTGCACCTGTGCGCCCCCTCGGTCCGGTGGGCGACCGCGCGTTCGGACCGGCGGGGCGGGATGCGGCAAGCGGCGGTGCCGCCCCACGGGGCCGGGAGCGGTGACGGGCGCGGTCGGTCGGGCGGGTCGGGTGCGGGCGCCGTGCTCCGGGGTGGCGCGGTGATGCGGTGCGGTGGCCCCTGCGGGTGGTGACTCTGTGCAGCGACTCGGTCGCCGACGGGTGTCCGCCGCGGTCGGTCATCCGGCGCCGGCCCCGGTGGGGCGGCCTCGGTGTACCGCGCAACCGGCATTGCCATCTGCGACTGCCTCGGGCATGCTCCGTGGAACGTCGCACGCGCTTTGCGGGGGTCTGGGCAGTGGAGGAGTGGCGCCGTACCCTTGGGGGTAAGGGGTTGGGAAGATGATTCCCGGACACCACAACACCGCCCGCTGATACGCCTTCCCCAAGCCGCTCTCCCCACGAGGACTCTCTTCGCCGAGACACCGATGGCCGGTCACGAAATCCCCGAACCCGCGGACCGCAAGCAGGTAGCCGACCCATCGTCGGACCCCCTGGCGGTCGAAGAACCACGCCACTCCTGCGATCCCGCCTTCCGGCATGGGGTCGTGGTCGGCTTCGACGGCTCCATGTCCAGTGAGCGAGCCCTCGCCTATGCCATCGGGATGGCCCGAAGATCAGGTTCCGGCCTGATCATCGTCCATGTCGCCAATCGGCTTCCGACCACGGTCTGGGCAGGCTGCGAGCCTCCCGTCTTCGTCGATGTGCCCGATCACCGCACCGAGGTCCTCGGTCTGGAGCTCGCCTGCGCGGACTACCTCTCCGAGGTGCCGTGGGTGCTCGTCGAGCGGGGCGGCGACATCTGCCACGAGCTGGAGGAGGTCGGCCGGGAGTACTCGGCCGACGCGATCGTCGTCGGCTCCACGCACGGCATCGTCGGCCGGATCTTCGGCTCGGTGGCGGGGCGGCTGGCGCGGCGCGCCCAGCGCCCGGTCGTGGTCATTCCCTGAGAGCCTGTCGAGTGACCGTCCGCCCGATCAGAGGTCGCCCGACAGGGCTCTGAGGGCTCTCCCGTCATCCCTGATCGATCAGCGCGCTGCGTCAGACGCGGTGCACCGTAAGGCGGAGGAGCGTCCTCATGCTGGGCGCATTCGGACGTTCCGACAACGCGGCGAGGTGCCGTAGTTGTCGTCGCGCGCCCGCCACGGGGTACGGGACAGCCCGTGGGCTCTTTCTTCCTGACGCGGGGGCGTCCTGGCCGGATGGCCGACGTGGCGTCAACTCGCCCTTGAAAACAGGCAATCTACTCACCCGTAAAGGTGAATTGTGCGCTTGTGAAGGGTACATAAGGGTCACTGGGAAACAGCACCACTGCCTTTGAAGGGAGCCCGCCGTGGACAATGACGTCTCTGCGGGAAGCAGCAGCACCTCCACCCTCGGCCATCTCGCCCTGGGACTCACCCTGTTGGCGTTCGGCATCGGTCACACCCGGGTCATCGACGGGGTGACGGCGGCCGACGCCGTCTCGCTCGCACTGTATGTCGGCGGTATCGCCCTGTTCGTCGCCGGACTGCTGGAGTTCCGCGGCGGCAGCGCCTTCACCGGCACGGCCTTCGTCGGGCTCGGCGCGTTCTGGTTCACCTGGGGCACCGGTGCCGATGCCCATGTCTCCGGTCATGCAGCGGGGCTGTTCCTGCTGCTCTGGGCGCTGTTCGCGCTGAGTCTCACCCTCGGGGCGGCCGGCGGCGGTCTGCTTGCGCAGGGGACGTACGCACTGCTCTTCCTGGGGCTTCTGCTCCTGGGTGTCGGGCAGTTCGCCGGCAGTGGCGGGCTCGGCAAGGTCGGCGGCTGGCTGGCCGCAGTGGCCGGTCTCGCCGCCTGGTACGGAGCGACGGCGGCGCTGGCCAAGTGGCCGACGGCGCTGCCGGGGCGTGCTGCCGGCCGGGGTGTGACGGCCGCCGGCTGAGGCAGTCACCGGCCGGTGCGACCTGGGGGCGGCGCCGGCCAACGGGAGAGAGCGGCCCCGCACCTTCTCTGACGTGGTGCGGGGCCGCTCTCCTGCCGGTCGGTCTTACTCGACGGTGACGGACTTCGCGAGGTTCCGCGGCTTGTCGATGTCGCGGCCCATGGCCAGCGCCGTGTGGTACGCGAAGAGCTGGAGCGGGATGCCCATCAGGATCGGGTCCAGCTCGTTCTCGTTCTTCGGCACCACGATGGTGTGGTCGGCCTTCTCCTGGACCTGGTGCGCGACCGCGAGGATCCGGCCGCTGCGGGCCTTGATCTCCTCCATCGCGGCGCGGTTCTTCTCCAGCAGGTCGTCGTCCGGCACGATCGCGACCGTCGGCATCGCGGGCTCGATCAGGGCCAGCGGGCCGTGCTTCAGCTCGGACGCCGGGTAGGCCTCGGCGTGGATGTACGAGACCTCCTTGAGCTTCAGCGAGGCCTCGCGGGCGACGGGGTAGCCGCGCACCCGGCCGATGAACATCATCGACTTGGCGTCCGCGTACTCCGCGGCCAGCTTCTTGATCTCGTCCTCGTTCTCGAGGATCTCGGTGATCTGCGCAGGCAGCTTGCGCAGCCCCTCGATGATCCGCTTGCCGTCGGCGACCGACAGGTCGCGGATGCGGCCCAGGTGCAGGGCGAGCAGCGCGAACGCGACCACCGTGTTGGTGAAGCACTTGGTGGAGACGACGCAGACCTCGGGGCCGGCGTGGACGTACGTACCGCCGTCGGCCTCCCGGGCGATCGCCGAGCCGACCACGTTGACCACACCGAGGACCCGTGCGCCCTTGCGCTTGAGCTCCTGGACGGCGGCCAGCACGTCGTACGTCTCACCGGACTGGGAGACCGCGACGTACAGGGTGTCGGGGTCGACGACGGGGTTGCGGTAGCGGAACTCGGAGGCGGGCTCGGCGTCCGCGGGGATGCGGGCCAGCTCCTCGATGAGCTGGGCGCCGATCTGGCCCGCGTGGTACGAGGTGCCGCAGCCCAGGATCTTGATCCGGCGGACCCCGCGCGCCTCACGGGCGTCCAGGTTGAGACCGCCCAGGTGCACCGTGGAGAACCGGTCGTCGATGCGGCCGCGCAGCACCCGGTCGACGGCGTCGGCCTGCTCGGAGATCTCCTTGTGCATGTACGTGTCGTGGCCGCCCATGTCGTACGACTCGGCCTCCCACTCCACGGTGGTCGGCGTGGCCGTCGTGGACGAGCCCTCCGTCGTGTACGTACGGAAGTCGTCGGCCTTGAGGGTGGCCATCTCGCCGTCGTCGAGGGTGACGACCTGACGGGTGTGGGCGACCAGCGCGGCGACGTCGGAGGCGACGAACATCTCCTTCTCGCCGATGCCGAGGACGACCGGGGAGCCGTTGCGTGCGACGACGATGCGGTCGTTGAAGTCGGCGTGCATGACGGCGATGCCGTACGTGCCCTCGACCGAGCGGAGCGCCTCGCGGACCTTCTCCTCCAGGGTGTCCGCCTGCGCACGGGCGATCAGGTGGACCAGCACCTCGGTGTCGGTCTCGGAGAGGAAGACGACGCCGTCGGCGACGAGCTTCGCACGGAGCTCGGAGGCGTTGTCGATGATGCCGTTGTGGACGACGGCGACCTTGTTCTCGGCGTCCAGGTGCGGGTGGGCGTTCTCGTCACTCGGGGCGCCGTGGGTGGCCCAGCGGGTGTGGGCGATACCGGTGGTGCCGGTGAAACGCTTGGGGACGCGGGCCTCCAGCTCGCGGACCCGGCCCTTCGCCTTGACCATCTTCAGCGTGGCGGGCTTTCCGGCCGCTGCCTTGCCGGTGATGACGATGCCCGCGGAGTCGTACCCCCGGTACTCCAGCCGCTGCAGCCCCTCCAGCAGCAGCGGTGCCACATCACGCTTTCCGATATATCCGACGATTCCGCACATAGAGTCTCTGCCCCTCCATCGATGTCGTTGCGGTGCCCGGTGCTCAGCCGTAGACGATGCGGCGCAGCTGGCGGAGCGAGAGCTCCGGCGGCGCGACCGCCCGGTGCGGCAGCTCGGCCGAGATACGTTCGAAGATCTCCGTGTTCACCAGGCCTCCGGACTGCAGTTCGCGGTGGCGGCGGCGGACGAAGTCGTCGGTCGTCTCGTCGAAGTACGCCAGCACGTCGAGGACCACCCGGGCGGCTTCGCCGCGCTGGAGCGTGGTGGAGCGCACCAGGTGATCGATGAGGTCGTCGTGCGACGAGCGGCGTTCAGGCACTCGTCGATATTGCGGTGAATGGAGCCTCAACGCAACAATTCTGCCCGATATCGGGCAGGGGTGAGTGTGATCACGCTCTCCTTCGTGCCCGGGTCGGGGCCAGAATCGCCCGGGAGTCACCCGGAGACGCTTCGGCACGGACGGCGACCTCATCCGGCGCCTCGCATGCCGGGCGATTCCGGCGGCCGCAGAACGGGGAAGTGGTCTACACCTTGACCGCGCGTGAGGCGCACGATACGCATGGTGATGGTTCGTGACTCAGGAGATCCACAGGTGTGAACCCGTCGAAAGGGACCCGGCTTGTGAGACTGCACAGGAAACAGCGCACCGCACTTCCCCGTCTGCTCGGCTTGCTGCTGCTCGTCACGGCGGCCGGAATCTCCAATGTCGGCGCGGCTTCGGGAGGGGCCGCGGCGAACAGCGGCAAGGCCCCCGCCGCCGCGCCGCGTCCGCTCGGGCAGATCGTGCCCGCCCCCGCCGAGGTGAAGGCGGGCGGCTCCCCGTACACCATCACCGCGGGAACGAAGATCCGCGTCGACGACGACTCCGCCGAGGCCCGGAGGATCGGCACCTACCTGGCGGGCGTGCTGCGCCCCTCCACCGGGTACGCCCTGCCGGTCACCGGCCGCGGCGGCGGTGACGGCATCCGGCTCCGGCTCGGCTCCGACGACAGCGAGCTGGGCGCGGAGGGCTACACGCTGAAGTCGAGCCACGGATCCGTCACCATCACCGCGCGCGGCCCGGCGGGCCTCTTCCACGGCGTCCAGACGCTCCGGCAGCTGCTCCCGGCGGACGTGGAGAAGAGCAGCCGCCAGGCGGGGCCGTGGCAGGTCGCGGGCGGCACGGTCACGGACGCGCCGCGCTACGCGTACCGCAGCGCGATGCTCGATGTCTCCCGGCACTTCTTCTCCGTCTCCGAGGTCAAGCGCTATATCGACCAGCTCGCCCTCTACAAGATGAACAAGCTCCATCTGCATCTCTCCGACGACCAGGGCTGGCGCATCGCCATCGACTCCTGGCCGCGACTGGCCACGTACGGCGGGCAGACCGAGGTCGGCGGGGGAGCCGGCGGCTACTACACCAAGAGCGACTACAAGGAGATCGTCCGGTACGCCTCCTCCCGCTACCTGGAGGTCGTGCCGGAGATCGACCTGCCGGGCCACACCAATGCGGCACTCGCCTCGTACGCCGAGCTGAACTGCAACGGGGTCGCACCGCCGCTCTACACCGGCACGAGCGTCGGTTTCAGCTCGTTGTGCGTACCGAAGGCGATCACGTACACGTTCGTGGACGACGTGGTCCGTGAGCTGGCCGCGCTGACGCCGGGCAAGTACCTCCACATCGGCGGCGACGAGGCGCACTCCACCAGCCACGAGGACTATGTGACCTTCATGAACAAGGCGCAGGCCATCGTCGGCAAGTACGGCAAGACCGTGGTCGGCTGGCATCAGCTGACCGGGGCCACGCCCGTCGCGGGCGCGGTCGCCCAGTACTGGGGTTACGACCGGACGGGCGCCGCCGAGCGCAAGCAGGTGGCGGACGCGGCGAAGAACGGTACGCAGCTCGTGCTGTCCCCCGCGGACCGTACGTACCTCGACATGAAATACAACAAGGACACCAAGCTGGGTCTGGCCTGGGCCGGCTATGTCGAGGTGCAGCGTTCGTACGACTGGAACCCGGCGACGTACCTCGAAGGCACCCCGGAGGACTCGATCCTCGGGGTCGAGGCGCCGATCTGGTCGGAGACGGTGACGAACAGCGACGAGGTCGAGCAGATGGCGTTCCCGCGGCTGCCGGGCGTTGCGGAGCTGGGCTGGTCGCCGGCGTCCACGCATGACTGGGACGCGTACAAGGTGCGCCTCGCGGCGCAGGGGCCGAGGTTCTCGGCGCTGGGGATCGACTACTACAGGTCGGCGCAGGTGCCGTGGCCTGAGCAGTGAGGTGACCGGGCGTCCTGCTGACGCGCTGTCCCCGGTCGCCGGGCGGGCCTGATCTTCCGGGCCCGTCCGGCGACCGGGGCGGTTCCGTGCCCTCCTAGGGCGTGTTTCGAAAGTCCCGCCTGCCGGGCGGCGTCTGGCACGCACGCTCGCTGCGTTGTGGGGCTCGCCCCGATACGCCCAGTATCGGGGTGACCCTCCGCCTTGCGATCGCACGCACCAGACGCCGCCAGGCCCGCCCCTGCGGGCGGACGACGCTCCTTTCGAAACACGCCCTAGAACCCCGCGATCGGGTTCCTGAGTGTGCCGACGAGCTGCAGTGCTCCCGACGGGTCCGTCAGGTCGACCATCTGCTTGTTGTTGCGCAGCTGGAGCCGGTTCAGGCAGGACAGTGCGAATTCCTCCGTGAACATGTCGTACCGCTTGAACTTGTCCGCGAGCTGCGGCACCGACTCCTGGTAGCCGGACACGCAGGCGGCGACCGTCCGCCAGAACGTCTCCTCGTCGAGGATCCCTTCGGTGGCGAGTCCGGCGCCCAGGAAGCGGAGGAAGCAGTCGAAGACGTCGGTGAGGACCGACAGCAGCTTCATGTCGTCCGGGACCTCGGCGCGGATCCGCTCGACCTGGGGCGGCAGCACCGCGTCCGGGTCCATGACGGCGATCTCCTCGGCGATGTCCTTGAAGACCGTGCGGGTGACGACGCCGTTCTCGACGACCAGGATGACGTTCTCGCCGTGCGGCATGTACACGAGGTCGTACGCGTAGAAGCTGTGCAGCACCGGCACCAGGTAGGCGTCCAGGTAGCGGCGCAGCCAGTCGGCGGGGGCCAGTCCCGACTCGGCGATCAGCGCGCCCGCGACGGAGTTGCCCTCGTGGTCGGTGTGGACGAGCGATGCCATGGTCGCGACCCGTTCGCCCGGCGCCAGGCCGGGTACCGGACTTTCCCGCCAGAGCGCGGCGAGCATTTTCAGGTACGGCGAGCCCTTGGCGGTGGCCGCCTCGTACGTCCGGTGGTGGTAGCCGATGGCCGCCCGCTCCCGGATGATCGAGAACCGGGCCGCGCGCAGCACCTCGTCGCGCTCGATGAGCCCGGACAGCCAGTCGTTGATCGCGGGCGTCGCCTCCATGTACGCGGCGGAGAGCCCGCGCATGAAGCCCATGTTCAGGACGGACAGTGACGTCTTGACGTAGTGCTTCTCCGGGTTGGCGGTGTTGAAGAAGGTGCGGATGGACTGCTGGGCGAGGTAGCTGTCGTCGCTCTCGCCGAGGCAGACCAGACGGTGCTGGGCGAGTTCTCCCGCGAAGGTGACGGCCAGTTTGTTCCACCACTGCCAGGGGTGGGCGGGGATGAGCAGGTAGTCGTCGGGGTCGAGCCCGAGGCCGGTCAGCGTGCCGGCGAACCGCTGCCGGGTCTGCCCGCTCAGTTCGGCGCTGATCAGCGTCTCGTAGTCGAGCCCGGCGCCCGCCGTGAACGTGGCGCGATCGCGGCGGGCGGCGAGCCAGACCAGCCGGACCGCGCTCGCCGCTTCGGGGGCGTACGCGCGGTACTCGTCGATGCCGAAGCCGAGGCGCCCGTTGTTGGCGACGAAGCAGGGGTGGCCCTCGGTCATGCCCGTCTCGATCGCCTGGAATCCGGCGGCGACGAGCGCGGCGGAGGTCACCGGTTCCTTGGTGAGTTTGTAGGCCGTTCCGGCCAGCGTGGAGGAGATCTCCTCCAGGTAGACCGGCAGGATCTCCGCCGAAAGCCCCAGCGTCTCGCGTAGTTCGACGAAGAATTCCAGTGCGTCCAGGGGCAGTTCGGTGCCGTGCCGGTGGCGGGTGACGGAGGCGGCGTCGACCTGCCAGTGGTCGAGCGCGAAGCGCCGGGCGGCGAAGCGGTACTCGGTCGCCGTGTCGTCGCCGCGTACCGCGTAGAGTCCGGCGCCGAGTGGTTCGGGGGTCAGCAGCCGCTCGTGGCTGAACTCGGCGAGGGCTTTGCGGATGAGCTGCCGGTTGGCGGTGGCCCAGCGCTCGGGGGTGAGGTGCGCGACGGCGGTGGTGGTGGTCATCGGGCGTCTCCTTCGCGCGCGGCGTGGAACTGTTCTCGGGTGCAGGCGCTGAGCAGGGCGGTCTTCTCCGGCTTGGCGATCTCGCGGAGGACCTCGAAGCCCACGGCCTTGTTGAGCGCGTGCACGGCCGTGTTGCGGACGTCCGGTTCGACGACGACCCTGCGTACCGACGGATCGGCGAACAGCGTCTCCAGCACCGTGGTGATCACCGCGTGCGTGAAGCCGTGCAGTGGGGTGTCCGTCGGGGCGACGAGGAAGTGCATCCCGATGTCGCCGGGTTCGGCCTCGTAGAGCCCCTTGAGTTCGACCTCGGCGGGGTCGTACCGCTCCATCAGGAAGGCGGGCTCCCCGTTGTGCAGTCCTATGAACGCGTCGTGGTGCGGGTGGGCGGCGATCGCCCTGTACTCCCGCTCGACGTCCTGCAGCCGGGCGTCGCCCATCAGCCAGAAGGACGCCTTGGGGTGGGTGACCCAGCTGTGCACCAGCTCGGCGTCGGACATGGAGCCACCCCCGCTCGAACCGGGGTGAGGGCTCGGGGAAGGGTCGAGGGCGCGGACGGTGAAGGTACCGAGGGCGGTGTTCATACGGCGAACTCCTGGAAGGCGATGGACTTCTCGACCGGGTAGTACTCACGGCCGAGCAGCTCGCCGATGATGTACGCGTTGCGGTAGGCACCCATGCCCAGGTCGGGCGAGGTGATCGAGTGGGTGTGCGTGCCCGCGTTCTGCAGGAAGACGCCGCGCCCGGTGGTGTCGATGGAGTAGTTGCGGGCCACGTCGAAGCGGCCGCGGCTGTCGTGGCGCAGCCGGCCGGCGATCGGCTCCAGGAAGGCCGGCGGGGTGTAGCGGTAGCCGGTGGCGAGGATCAGCCCCTCGGTGGTGAGGCTGTACTCCTTGTCCTGCTCCTCCTGGTGCAGGCCGAGCGTGTACGTGCCGCTGCTCTCCTCGTAGCGCGCACTGTGCAGCGCGGAGTTGGTGAGGAGCCGGGTGGGGACCGGCCCGGTCAGGTTCTTCCGGTAGAGCAGGTCGAAGATCGCGTCGATCTGTTCGCCGTCGATGCCCTTGAAGAGCCCCTTCTGGCCGGACTCCAGCCGATAGCGGGTCTGTTCGGGCAGGGCATGGAAGTAGTCGATGTACTCCGGGGAGGTCATCTCCAGCGTCAGCTTGGTGTACTCCAGCGGGAAGAACCGCGGTGAGCGCGTCACCCAGTTCAGCCGGTAGCCGTGCGCGTCGATCTCGGAGAGCAGGTCGTAGTAGATCTCCGCCGCGCTCTGCCCGCTGCCCACGAGGGTGATGGACTCCTTGGCCTGGAGGGCCGCCTTTCGCTCCAGGTAGCGGGAGTTGTGCAGGAGGTCGCCGCCCAGCTCCCGGCACGCCTCCGGGATGTACGGGGGAGTTCCCGTGCCCAGTACCAGGTGCCGGGCGCGGAAGACGCTTCCGGCAAGGGTGCGGGCGGTGTAGAGAGCGGTTCTCTCGTCGTACCTGACCGACTCGACGGTCTCGTTGAAGCGGACACTGCTCAGCCGGCCTGCGGCCCACCGGCAGTAGTCGTTGTACTCGGTCCGCAGCGGGTAGAAGTTCTCCCGGATGTAGAAGGAGTACAGCCGCCCGCGTTCCTTCAGGTAGCTGAGGAAGGAGTACGGCGAGGTGGGGTCGGCCATCGTCACCAGGTCCGACATGAACGGTGTCTGGAGGTGGGCGCCTTCGAGGAACATTCCGGCATGCCACTCGAAGTCCGGCTTGGACTCCAGGAACACACCGCTGAGTTCGTCGATGGGTTCGGTCAGGCAGGCGAGGCCGAGATTGAACGGGCCGAGGCCGATCCCGATGAAGTCGTGGGGGTCAGGAAGCGCGGTCAAGGGAGTCTCCCAGGTACTGCTCGGCGTGGCCGGCGATCAGGTCGAGGACCGCGGCGATGTCCTGTGCGGTCGTTTCGGGGTTGAGCAGAGTGAATTTGAGGTACTGGCGGCCGCCGACCTTCGTCCCGGCGACGACGGCCTCGCCGGAGGCGAAGAGCGCCTTGCGGGCGTAGAGGTTGGCGCGGTCGATTTCGGCGGGTGAGGTGACGGAGTCCGGGACGCAGCGGAACACCAGCGTGGAGAGCTGCGGCTCGACGACGACGTCGAAACGCGGGTCCGTGGTGAGCAGCTGCCAGCCTTCGGCGGCCAGGTCGCAGACCTCGTCGAAGAGCTCGCCGATGCCGTCCGCACCCATGACGCGCAGGGTCATCCACAGTTTGAGGGCGTCGAACCTGCGGGTGGTCTGCAGGGACTTGTCGACCTGGTTGGGGATGTGCTCGGCGGCCATGCGCTGCGGGTTGAGGTACTCCGCGTGGTACGTGGCGTGGCGCAGCGTGGCCCGGTCGCGTACCAGGACGGCCGAGGAACTCACCGGCTGGAAGAAGGACTTGTGGTAGTCCACGGTCACGGAGTCGGCGCGCTCGATGCCGTCGAGGAGGTGGCGGCGCTCGCCGGAGGCGAGCAGTCCGCAGCCGTACGCGGCGTCGACGTGCATCCAGGTGGAGAACTCCCGCACCAGCGCGGCGATTTCGGGCAGCGGGTCGATCGAGCCGAAGTCCGTGGTGCCCGCGGTGGCGACGACCGCCATCGGGACGGCGCCCTCGGCGGCGCACTGCTCCAGCGCGCGGGCGAGGGCCACGGTCTGCATGCGTTTGTTCCGGTCGACGGGGACGGAGACGACGGAGTCCGGTCCGAGACCGAGGAGTTTCGCCGACTTCTGGACGCTGAAATGGCTGCACTCGGAGGTGAAGATCCGCAGCTGGTCGAACTGCCCGGGGCGGGACTTGGCCTCTTCGCGGGCGAGCAGCAGGGCCTGCAGGTTGGACTGCGTGCCGCCGCTGGTGAAGATGCCGTCGGCGGCCGGGCCGAGGCCGATCCGGGCCGCGGTCCAGTTGATCAGCCGGCGCTCGATCAGGGTGCCGCCCGCGCTCTGGTCCCAGGTGTCCAGGGAGGAGTTGACGGCCGACAGGACGGCCTCGCCGAGGACTGCGGGGATGACCACCGGGCAGTTGAGGTGGCCCAGGTACCGGGGGTGGTGGAAGTAGACGGCGTCCCGGAGATAGACGCGGTCGAGCTCGTCGAGGGCGGCGGACGCATCACCCAACGGCCGGTCCAGGTCGATCGCGTCGACGACCGGGGAGAGCGCGTCGACGGAGATCCCGGTGAACGGCCGGCCGGCGGCGGCGAGTTTGGCTGCGACCCGTTCGATCCCTGCGGTCACGGAGCGACGGTAGTGCTCCGCAGTCGAGTCATTGAGCAGGTGCGAACGCATGAAGGGTCCTCCCGGATGCGGGGAAACTTCATCGGCGCCCTCAGGGCAGAGGAACGGGGGGCGAGGGCTCGATGTCGAAGTAAGGTTAGCCTAACCTAACTTCACGTCGAGTTGTTCCCTCGCCCCCCACGGGACGCCGAAGTTGTCCGGATCACGCGTGCTCGGTGACCGCTTCTGCGCGCAGCTGCTCCTCACTCATCCCGCGACGCCAGTAGCCGACGAACGTCACCCGCCTGCGGTCGAACCCGCGCTCCTGGACCAGATGGCGGCGCAGCGCCCGTACGGTCGACGACTCGCCTGCGATCCAGACGTACGGGGTCCCCTCGGGCAGCTCGGCGGCGCGTACGGCGTCCACGGCGGACGGCGCGTCCTCGTCCCGGACGAGCCAGCTGATCCGGGCGCGGGCTGCGGTGCCCAATGCCTGGCGGTCCTTGGTGTGCTGGACCTCGAGCCAGACGCGGGCCCGCATGCCGGCGGGCAGCCACTCCAGGGCTGCCGATGCGGCGGGAAGCGCCGTCTCATCGGCCCAGATCAGCACCCAGTCGGTGCCCTCCGGGGGCCGGAAGCGCACGGCCGTGTTGTCCTCGACGGCTGGGCCGAGCGCCTTGAGGAGATCGCCGGGCGCGGCGGTGGCGGCCCAGCGGCAGGCGGGTCCGCCGTCCTCGTGCAGCGCGAAGTCGATATCGATTTCGGTCGATCCGTCGGGGTTGCGGCGCTGTGCGCGGACGGTGTACGAGCGCATGACGGCCCGTATGTCCTCGGGCAGGGCGCGCCAGGTGGCGAACCAGTTGCCGTCCTTGTCGACCGGAACGACTGGTTCCGTCTGGCCGGGGTGCGGCAGGAACAACGACAGGCTCTGATCGCGGCCTCCGGCGGCGAAGCCGTCGAGCCCCGGACCGCCGAAGGTGATCCGGAGCATGGAGGGCCCCAGTCGCCTGGTCCGGGTGACCGTCAGGCCGAAGAACCGGAAGGGGGCGACGGGGGGTGCGGCAGCGGTCGTCATACGAGGGCTCCTTCCAGGAACCGGGAAGCGAGGGAAAACGGCCCGGCCCGGCCGGGGCAACCCTGGCCGGGCCGGAGTCGGGGGTGCCTGACGCTCGGTCAGCTGACCTTCTTGGCGCCCTCGATGGCCTTCGCGAGGTCCTCGAGGATCGGCGCGCACTTGCCGTAGGAGTAGATCGGCTCGGTGGTCCGCGGGATGACCTGACCCGCCATGACGGCGGGCAGTCGCGCCCAGGTCGGCTTGGACGTCAGGGCGTCGGGCTGCAGGGCCGAGGAGCGGTTGTCCATCATGATGATGTCGGCGTCGTACTTGTCGACGTTCTCCCAGCTCAGCTCCTCGAAGAAGCCCGCGGCGTTGACCTTCGGCTCGACGAACTTCACACCCAGCTCCTGGAAGTACAGGGTGTCCGCGGACATCTTGGCGAGCGAGACGTAGAAGAGGTCCTGGCTGGCCGAGCCGATCATGACCTTGACGTTCGGCTTGGACTTGGCGGCGGCGCGCAGCCGGGCCGCGGCCTTCTCGAAGCGGGCCTTGGCGTCGGTCACCGCGGCGGCCCTGACGTCGGCGCCGAGGGAGGCGGCGAGATCCTCGTGGCGCTGGATCGCCTTGGGGATGGTGGTGTGGGCGGCCCACAGGGCGACGCTCGGGGCCAGCTTCAGGATCTTGTCCTTGGACTGGTCCGGCACGTACCAGAGGGCGTCCTTCTCCCACATGGCGGTCACGAGCAGATCCGGGCCGAGCGCCGCGTACTTCTCGACGTTGAACTCGCCCCAGACGTTGCCGAGGATCTCGACCTTGCTGATGTCGAGGTCGCCGGCCTGCACATCGGCCTTGCCGTCCTTGGTCTTCGTCGGGCCGAAGACGCCCTTGACCTCGATGCCGTAGTCGTGGAGGGCGGCGGCGACACCGGTGAAGGCGACGATGTTCTTCGGGACCTTTGCGGCCTTCACGGTCTGGCCGCGGTCGTCCTTGAACGTCCACGGGCCGGACTTCCCGGCGCTCGAACCCGAGCCGGAGCCGGAGCCCTTCGAGTCGTTGCCGCCGCACGCTGTGAGTGCGGCGCCGAGGCCGACGGCGCCGCCGGCGGCCAGCAGGCCGCGACGGGAGAGGGAGGTGGTCCGGACCTTGGGCATGGGTGTGTCTGCTTTCGTACGCGCCGGTGGGCGCCCGCTGACGAGTTCGAAGGTAGGTTAGCCTAACCTCACTAACTGTCCAGTGGGCGGCCTGCCCGGCCGGCCACCGGCGGCCCGGCTACCAGACGAGCACCCTGCCGCCGACGTCCTCCGCCCGCCGGGCCGCGGCGGTGATTTTGGCGAGCCGCTCGGTCACATAGCGGTCTTGAAAACCGTCGTGGCGCGAGTCACCGTGGGTTCAAATCCCACACCCCCCGCAGCAGGTCAGAGAACACGCCGACCAGAAGGGGTGTCCCTACCAGGAGCACCCCTTCGTCATGCGGCCCTGTCTCACCCTGACCCTCCCCTATACCCCTTTGGATCACGGTGTGTGGACCAGGCGTGGACCAAGCAAGCGGTCTGTGGCAAGGCGGTCAGGCAGGAGAAAGACCTCGTGATCCACGCGGCGACGAGCAATAGTCAATACCTGTGGATCACGGCTGTCCGTTGAGGCCGAGCTTCCTCTTGCCGTAGGGGGAGAAGATCGATCCCCAGCCGGTCCAGCCGGCGTGGACCTGGGCGATCTGGGAGGGCAGCGGCATGACCGGGAGCAGGTCTCTGCCCTTGGCCCAGTTGGTGAGCAAGCCCTCGGTGGTGTCCACGGCGGAGACGACCATGGTGACTTTCCCGTTGCCGTCGACCCAGGTCTCCCACAACGCCCACCCTTCGGGGCGTGCTTCCACGCCCAGCCGGGCACAGGCATGCGGGTAGGTCTCGTCGGTGCCGACGGGCATGGCCTCGGGGCGGATGACGGCCACGGCGGCGAGAGGAACATGTGGGCGCTCTGCCTCCTCCTCCAGGCATCCGTCCAGGGGAAAGTGGTAGTGGAGCAGGGCCCGTCCCAGGGCGTTGACACTACGTTGGAGCGGCCCCTCACCTTCGGTGTCGTCGGCGTACCACCGCTCGCCGGCGGCCGCGGAGGCAACTGCTTTGGCGAGCCGTTCGATCTCCCGCAAATAGTCGAGTTCGGAGAGCTCTGGCCTGGTCATGGGGGCAGTGTCGCACCGCTGAGCCGGACCTGGGCACCTGTTTTTCGTGTGGTCACGCGGCCTGCTCCTGGCGCTCGACCAGGATGCCGTTCTCGAAGCGGGCGCCGGAGCGAACCTGGGCGACGAGGTGGGCGCCGGTGATCGCGCGCCATCGGTCCTGGGCGGACTCGACGAGCTTGAACACCATCGCCAGGGCGGCGGCCGGGCTGCCGGCACCGCGGGTGACCTTGGTGCGGAGCTTGACGGTGGAGAAGGTGGACTCGATCGGGTTGGTGGTCCGCAGGTGGATCCAGTGCTCGGCGGGGAAGTTGTAGAACGCCAGCAGTTCGTCCCGGTCGTCGGTGATCTTCGCGGCGGCCTTGGGCCACTTGGTGCCGTAGGTCCTCACGAATGCTTCGATGGCCTTCTCGGCGTGGGCGCGGTCCTCGGCGTTGTAGATCTCCTGGCAAAGCCTGCCCGAGTTGCCGGGCCAGCGTACGGCCCCCTGAACATGCCCGACCCCAACCCGAACAGGACACCGGCCAAAGCCGCTCCGGCCGGCCGCGTGGCAAAGCGCGCCTGCATGGGCGAACGGTCAGAACGTGGGCAACAGTTGACGAGAGAGGCCGCAGAGATGCTGAGTCGGTCGCGCCCTCGCTGTGGGCAGGGTCCGGGGTTAAACGTGCATGGTGTGGGTGAAGCCGAGGGAGGTGAGTCCTTCGGCCTGACACAGGTAGTCGGAGGGGCCGCCGACCTCGGTCTGGAGGAGTTGGTAGGCGGCGCCGTGGGATTGACCCCAGTGCATTGCGGCCCGCCATAGGACGCGTCCCAGGCCCTGGCCTCGGGCCTCGGGGAGGACGGCGAAGTACTGGGGCATGAGCTGGGCGCGTCCGATCGCGTCCGCGCGTACCTCCATGGGACCGATCGCGCCCACGATGCGGCCCTCGACGGCGGCGGCGAGGACCGGGCCGCACCAGCCGGCCTGCATCTGCGTGTGGAGGAAGGCCAAGCCATCGCCCGCCATGGCCTCGGCGAACGGGGCGAAGGTCCCCTGCACGGCGGTCGGCCAGTCGGTGACGGGGCGGACCGGACCGTCCGGGGCGGGGCAGGGGGCGGCGGTGAAGTCTTTCAGTTGGATGCGGGTTCCGCGCGGGTGCGCGGTCCCGGGGGCGAGGGGGCGTACGACCCGGGCGCCCGCCACGTCGTGTGCGGCGGCGAGCTTGGCGGCCAGCTCGGCGGCTTCATCCACGACGCTGCCACGGAGCCCGTAGGCGAAGACCTTGACGGTGCCGCGTCCGCGCCGGGTCAGGGTGGGGATGAGGGTGCGCTCGCGCTGGTGGACCACGTCCTCGCGGAGGACGCTTTCGTCCTTCTCGCCGCCCCAGCGCCGGTTCTTGTCATAGGGCAGGAAGTCCCTGGTGTCCGCCGCTCGCAGGGTGTCCTCGAAGACGCCGACGGTCAGGGCGTCGGGGTGGACGGGACCGAGAGTCGGCACGATCGGCGCGGTCAGTACGGGCCGGAGCCAGTCCCAGCGGAAGAACATGAGCGGCACCCTAACGGCGAGCTGGTCAGGGCTCAGGCCCCGACGCGAGCACGCCGGGGCCTGAACGGAGTTGACCGGATCGTGTCGGTCAGTGGGGGTTGTCGTCACCGGCGTCGCAGGAGCACTCCGCGCTCTCCACGATCACGTCGAGGTCCTGGACGGCGGTGATCGACGCGGTCGCGACGGGCGGGGCGGCGCGGCGGGCCGAGGCCGGCGGGCCGGGGAGGATGGCCACCGGTACGGGCGGGGTCATGAGGCGTTCTCCTTGTCTCCGTGCTGGCAGTAGCTGTGCAGCGGCGCCTTGGCCTCCTGGTAGTGCTTGGCCAGGGGGCGGCAGACCCGGCAGGTGCCGGACAGGGCGCAGCCCTCGCACCCTCCGGTGCGAAGCATGAGGCGGTCGGCGATGGCGCCGAGCCGGGTGAGGCCGTCGATGCCTTCGGCCATGAGGTCGATCTGGTCGTCCCGGCCGACCTTGCAGATGGAGACCTTGGCGTGAGGGTCGGCGTGGAAGAAGGTGTGTCCCGCGTTGCAGCCGGCGAACGGCTTGCGCTGCCGCAGGTGGGCGGCGGACTGGGCGAGCAGCGGCTCTCCGCCGCCGTAGATCGTGGGCGTCATGTTCGTGTACGCGTGGTTCTCGACGTTCCACTCGTCGGCGAGGGCGGCCATCTCGTCGGCCTCGGAGGCGTTGTCCTCGGTCACCACGACGTTGATGCGCAGCGGCAGGCCCGCCTCGCGCGCGGCGTCCATGCCGCGCCGGAACGCCTTCCACGCCCCGCGGCGCTGGGTGAGCGTGTCGAAGGACTCCTCGCTCGCCCCGTACATGCTGACCACCAGCCGGTAGGGCGGGCAGTCCCGGAAGAGCTTCAGAAGGTCCGGCCGCCAGAGCAGCGAGCCGTTCGTGGAGATCGTGAGCATCATCCCGGCCAGCCAGGCGTACCGGTAGGCACCCTGGAAGTGGGGATCCATGGTGGGCTCACCGCCGGTGATCTGGAGCCAGAGGACGCCGGCCTCGCGCATGATGTCGAGCAGTAGCACCTTGTCGTCCCAGCCGAGGCCGGAGAAGGGCCGCTCGCCGAGGTAGCAGTGCTTGCAGCCGAAGTTGCAGCCGAGGTTGATCTCCCAGGACGCCCGGCAGTAGCTGTACGGGGACGGCTCGCGTACCAGCACGGTGCCCTGCGCGGTCTGGCCGTCCAGGTCCAGGCCCCACACGTCGGAGGCGGTCTGCACCGCCCAGGTGGGAAGCGACGCACCGTCGGTGGCGGCCTGGCGCAGGCCCTCGTAGTGGTCGGCGGAGATTCGGGCGCCGGCTCGTGCTCCCGGCTTGAGAAGAAGGTGTCGGTCGAGGAACGGGGAGGCGATCAGAGCGTGGGCCATCGGTGGCCCTCCTTCCGGATCACGAAGCGGGACAGCACACGGGACTCCTGGCGGCCAGCGCGGCAGTGGATCTCGCCCAGCCCGTTACAGGTGCCGCAGGTCTTGCCGGACGAGTTGGCGCCGCTGCCACCGCAGTCTCCGCACTGTTCGTTGCGAGGCGAGCGAGGGCGCCGGGGCTTGTGCGGGCTCGCGATCAGCTGGTGCACGAGACCTCTTTCAGGGCGTCTTCCCAGGTGTGCTGCTTGGCGTGGTCGGCGAACAGACAGCAGCCCTCACGTCGGGCCCCGGGGCGGCGACCGGGCAGTCCGGCAGCACGACGAGTTCCGTCTCGTCCGTCCCGTGCCAGCGGAGCCACAGTGCGGTCCCGTACGTGTCGGCGTCGGTGAGGAGACCGAAGTGCTCACCCTCGTCGTGCGCGGACAGCTGGCACTGCACCGCCCTGTCGATGTACGGGGCGGCCGACTTCTCCCGTGCTTCCCGTGCCAGGTCGAGGGGCACCCGGCGCCAGTGCGCGCACCGCATCACGACACCATCCGGAAGGACGCGACGGCGTTCCGTTCCTGCGTCGCGCACCGGGGGCAGATGCACGGCGGGTAGCGGCCCGGGTTCTCTGGGACCACCGGGTCCTCGCCCACGCGTACCTCTGTGCGAGGCCCCCACGTCTGGCCGGAGTCACGGGAGACCCGCAACGTCATCCGTACGTCGTCCTGTCCGTTCGCCATGGCCAGGAGCATCGCGATCCGCGGGCCCGGCCAGAAAGGCCAAGCGGATTACCCAACTTGGGTAACATCACCCTCGGTTGACCAAGTGCAGCGATCCGTAGTCCTCATGCCGGAGCGTGCCCGATGCCCGAGCCATCTCGCTCGAAGGAACTCCCGGTCAGCCTGCTCACGGATCCAGTGATGATCGAGGCATGCCAGGCCAAAGACTTCGGCCGCATCTTCCAGCTGGTCAAGGCACGAGCAGGCATCTATCCGTCGATGATCGCGCGCCGCTGCGACCTGACCCCAAGCCGCGTGGGCGAGGTGATCGCCGGACGGCGGCAGTTGCTGTACATGGACGTGATCGAACGGATCTCGGACGGGCTGCGCATCCCTGGCCACATGCTCGGCCTTGCCCGACGCTCCTGGGAGACGCCGCCCAGCCTGACCGTCACGTCCCGCGAACCGGCCGAGGTGCCCTCCTCAGCCGTCGAGCCGCTGGCCGCCGGACTACCGGGGGCGGACGTCGACGGCATCCTCGCCCTGGCGGCCGAGCGGGATCTCAGCGCGTCGACGCTGGACGCGCTGCATTCCTCGATCGCGGACTACTGGCGCCGGGACGACGAGCACGGCGGCGAGACCTTACGGCCGGCGGTCGTCGGCCAGCTCCGCTACGTCGTCGATCTCCTCAAGGAACAGCGTCCGGCTTCTCTGCGGGATGGCCTGCACAGCATCGCGGCCGAGCTGGCCCGGCTCACCGGATGGACCTACTTCGACGCCCGCCAGTACAACCAGGCACGCGCCTACTTCACCGAATCGCTCGGACTGGCCAAGGCCATCGACGACCGCCAGTTCATGGCCAACGTCCTCGCTTGCATGAGCCTCCAGGCCACCTACCAGGACAAGCCCGGGGACGCCCTCGCCCTCGTCACGGCCGCTCAGGACCAGGCCCGAGCGGCCGCGAGGACGACACCGCGCGTGCTGGCCATGCTCGCGATGCGCGAAGCCTTTGCCCACGCCACCCTCGGCAACCACGGCGCCACCCACACCGCGATCTCAGAAGCCCACACCCAGTTCGGACGGATCGGCACCGGGGATCCGGACCCGGCCTGGGTCGCCTACTTCGACGAACCGAAGCTCATCGTGGACACCGGCATCGCACACGGCCGCCTGGGCGAAGCCGCCCTCGCCGAACCCCTCATCGCGGACGCCCTCCGCCGAGAACACCAGACGAACCACCGAGGCCGCGCCTTCCACGCCTTCTGGCTCGCCCGCACCCAGCTCCAACGCGGCAAACTTGACGAGGCATGCCACACGGCCATGGATGCCCTAGCCCCGGCAGCGGCCGTCAGCTCGCAACGAGTCGCCGGCCACCTGCGGGAGTTCTACGAGCAGCTGGAGCCTTTCCGCCGGGAGCCGGCCGCGGTGGCATTCGAGGCCCGGCTCCGGGAGGTACTGCCCCGCCAGGTCAGCGGATCGCCTCGTCCATGAGCAGGTAGAGCAGCCCGACGAGGGAGCCGCTGCTGATGATCTCGCGGCGGTCGATCATGGCCCGTACGTCGGCCAGCGGGATCCACTCGATCCGGTCCGACTCGTTCTTCTCGGTCGGCGGGCCCTCGTACGTTGCCCCGTCGGCCCGGAAGATGTGGTGCTGGGAGTCGGTGATGCCGTTCGCCGGCTCGGCGTAGATCAGCGGCTTGATCGGGCCGGGGCGCCAGCCGGTCTCCTCCAGCACCTCACGGGCAGCCGCATCGGCCGGCGTCTCGCCCTCCTCGACCAGACCCATGGGCAGCTCCCACGCCCAGGCGTCCGTGATGAAGCGATGCCGCCACATCATCAGCACCTCGCGCCGCTCGTTGACCACGGCGGCCACGGCCAGGTGTCGGAGCTTGACGACGTGGTGCTCCCAGCGGTTCCCGTCCGGCGTCTCGACGTCGGTGAGCCACAGGTTCACCCAGCTGTTCTCGTAGATCGGACGTTCCCCGTGGATCTTCCACTGCATCGCTGCGGCCCCTCTCGATCGACCTCCAGCATCGCAGAGCGGCGGCTAACTGGGGCTAGGTTCGACCACGTTTCACGTCAGGCTGACGAATACTGGCGCCCCTGCTCCTACGGGGTCGCTACCTCATGCGGGAGCTCGCACGAGTCGTCCCTCATATACAGGCGCCGGAGGTCCTGCAGTGCGGCGACTGGGAAGGGGTGCTGTACTGCAGGGTGACGGGGGCGCCCCGCAGTGCGGCCACCTCCAGCCCGTCCGGCAGATAGCCGAGCCGACGCGAGACGCCCAGCGAACGCGGGTTGTCCGTCATCGCGGACGAGATCGCGCTCCGGGCGCCGAGCCCGGCGAATGCCAGATGCAGCACGGCGGCGCGCATCTCGGTGCCGATGCCCTGACCCTGGTGTGCCAGCCCCAGCCACGACCCGGTGTGCACCTCACCGGTCACCGCGAAGTCGCGCGCCCCCAGGTCCTGCCGCCCGACGACCTTGCCCTCGTGCAGCACGACGAGGCTCAGGACCCAGTCGCGTACGGACCAGTTGGCGACGGTGGACAGCACATGCTGGTACACGGCCCGGCCGCGTTCGGCGGGCGTGCCGTCGGTCCAGGGCACGGTGAACGGCATGCTGTCCGGCGCGTGCACCCCGTCGGCCGCGACGCTTGCCAGGTCGTCGAGCAACTCCAGGTCCGGAAGGCGGAGTTCCAGGCGGGGCGTGCGGATGCGGAGCCCGTACAGGGGCCAGTGCTGCGGCTTCATGTACGGACTCTGCCGGGACGGCGCGGCCCCTGTCGAACGAATTGCGTGCCCGGCTCCAAGATCGCCACCGATCATCCCGGGCCTATGATCTGTGCATGATCGAAGGCAAGTTGGTAAGGCTTCGCGCACTGCGTGCGGAGGATGCGGAGCATCACCTCCGGTGGCGCAACGATCCGGAGGTGGTGCACTGGGCCACCGGCGGCAACCCGTGCTTCGGCCCGGTCACGGCGGAGGCCCTCGAGCTCGGCTTCGAGACGATGCTGCGGCTGAACCCGAGGGAGTCGGCCGTCTTCACGGTCGAGGACCTGGCCGACGGCACAGTGATCGGCATGGCTGACTACCGGGACCTGGACCCGTTCACCGGGCTGGCCACCGTGGGCGTCACCATCGGCGCCCGGGACCGCTGGGGCCGCGGCCACGGCTCCGACGCACTGCGGCTGCTGGTGGGGCACCTGTTCGGGGCCTTCGGGCTGCACCGGATCGAACTGGACACCTGGAGCGGCAACGAGCGGGCCCTCCGCGCCTTCACCAGGGCGGGCTTCCGCGAGGAGGGCCGACGCCGGGCCACCGTGCTGGTGGCGGGCAAGCGCTACGACACCGTGCTGTTCGGCATGCTCCGCGAGGAGTGGCCGGGCACGACGAGCTGATCGCCGACGCGGCCCCCGCCCGGTGACCGTCAGGCCGGCAGCCCCAGCTCCCGGGCGATCAGCATCCGCTGCACCTCGCTCGTGCCCTCACCGATCTCCAGGATCTTGGAGTCGCGCCACATGCGGGCCACCGGGTACTCGTTCATGAAGCCGTAGCCGCCGTGGATCTGGGTCGCCTCGCGGGCGTTGTCCACCGCCACCGTGGACGAGTACAGCTTGGCGGCCGCCGCCTCCTTCTTGAACGGTTCGCCCGCCAGCAGCCTGGATGCCGCGTCCCGCCAGCCGATCCGGGCCATGTGCGCCCGCATCTCCATGTCCGCGATCTTGAACTGGATGGCCTGGTTGGCGCCGATCGGCCGGCCGAAGGCGTGCCGCTCCTTGGCGTACTTCACCGACTCGTCCACGCAGCCCTGCGCCAGACCCGTGGCCAGCGCCGAGATCGCGATCCGTCCCTCGTCGAGGATCCGCAGGAACTGCGCGTACCCGCGGCCCTCCTCGCCCAGCAGGTTCGCCGCCGGGACCCGGACGTCCGAGAAGGACAGCTCACGGGTGTCCGACGCGTTCCAGCCGACCTTGGAGTACGGAGCGGCGACCGTGAAGCCGGGGGTGCCGGACGGCACGATGATCGAGGAGATGAGCGGGGCGCCGTTCTCCTTGTGTCCGGTCACCGCCGTGACCGTGACCAGCGCGGTGATGTCCGTACCGGAGTTGGTGATGAAGCACTTGGAGCCGTTTATCACCCACTCGTCCCCGTCGCGCACGGCCGTCGTCCGGGTGCCGCCCGCGTCCGACCCGCAGTCCGGTTCGGTCAGCCCGAAGGCACCCAGCGCCTCGCCCGAGCAGAGCTTCGGCAGCCACTGCTGCTTCTGCTCCTCCGTGCCGAACCGGTAGACCGGCATGGCGCCGAGCGAGACCCCGGCCTCCAGGGTGATCGCCACGGACGAGTCGACGCGGGCCAGCTCCTCCAGGGCGATCCCGAGGGCGAGATAGTCGCCGCCCATGCCGCCGTACTCCTCCGGGAACGGCAGCCCGAACAGGCCCATCCGCCCCATCTCGCGCACGATCTCGTACGGGAACTCATGGCGCTCGTAGAAGTCGCCGATCTTCGGGGCGACCACGTCGTGCGCGAACTCCTCGACGGTGCGGCGCAGTTCCTCGTGCTCGGCGGTCAGCCGGTGATCCAGGGACATGGTGGGGGTCACTCCTTGTGGGACTGTGTTTATTGAACCGAGAGCGCGCGGACGGTACGGGACGGGCTCGGGCGGCCCAGTTGTTCGGCGAGCCACACGCTGGTGGCGGTGAGCGCGTCGAGGTCGACCCCGGTTTCGATGCCGAGGCCGTCGAGCATCCACACGAGGTCTTCGGTGGCGAGATTTCCGGTGGCGCTCTTCGCGTACGGGCAGCCGCCGAGGCCGCCCGCGGAGGCGTCCACGGTGGCGACACCGTGCTGGAGCGCGGCGAGGGTGTTGGAGAGCGCCTGGCCGTACGTGTCGTGGAAGTGCACCCCGATGGTGTTGGTGTGCACGCCCTCCTCGTTCAGCTCGGAGAGCAGGTCCTGCACATGGCCGGGGGTGGCGACGCCGATGGTGTCGCCGAGGGAGAGCTCGTCGCAGCCGAGATCCATCAGCGCCTTGGCGACGCGCACGACCTGGTGGACGGGGACCGGCCCTTCCCACGGGTCGCCGAAGCACATCGACAGATAGCCGCGGACGTGCACCTTGTCCGCCTTGGCGCGGGCGACGACGGGCTCGAACATGGCGAGCGACTCGGCGATCGTGCGGTTGAGATTGCGGGCGGCGAACGTCTCGGTCGCCGATCCGAACACCGCGATCCGGCGCGCACCGAGAGCGAGGGCGCGGTCCAGCCCGCGTTCGTTCGGTACGAGCACCGGGAGCGCGACCCCCTTGATGTCCCCGAGGCGGGGGAACAGGTCCTCCGCGTCGGCGAGTTGGGGAACCCATTTCGGGTGGACGAAGCTGGTCGCCTCGATGGTGGTCAGGCCGGCCGTGGCGAGGCGGTGGATGAACTCCGCCTTCACCTCGGTCGGGACGACCGCCTTCTCGTTCTGCAGCCCGTCGCGGGCGCCGACCTCGTGGATGCGTACCCGGGCGGGCAGATCCGGTGCGGGCACGGTCATGGGCAGCTTGCCGGCGGTCATGCTTCCTCCTCACTCGGAACCACCACGGCCAGCACCTGGTCCATGGCGACGGTGGCACCGGCCGTCACATCGAGTTCGGTGACGGTCCCGGCGTGCGGGGCGGAGATGACGTGCTCCATCTTCATCGCCTCCACGACGAGCAGGCTCTGCCCGGCGACGACCTCGTCCCCGACGGCCACCTTCACGACGGTGACCGTGCCCGGCATGGGCGCGGCGAGCGTGTCCGCGCCGCCGTGCGCGGCGCCGGTGAGGGACGCCTCCACGGGGTCGTGGTCCTGTACGTGCCAGGTGTCGCCGTCGCGGCCCAGCCAGGTCCCCTCCGGGGAGGTGGCGTGGGTGAACGTGTGGGTGACACCGGCGAGTTCGAAGGTGAGGCGGTGTGCGGAGACGTCGATGACCCTGGCTGTCTCCGTGCCGCCGGGCAGTGGGGCCAGCGGGCCGCAGGTGCCCGTCGCGGGCGCCGGTGGCAGTGCACCCTCCCCGACATGACCGAACGTCAGCTCGGTGCCCGCCGGACAGGAGCGCACGGCGACCTGTACCGGGTCGTGGCCCGGCAGCCGGAAGTGGCGGACCGTGCGGGCGGGGGCGCCGCCCAGCCGCCAGCCGTTGGCCACCGAGAACGGGTCGACCCAACCGGACCTGCCCGCGGGCGAGGTGTCCCCGGCGGCCGGCTGTCGCAGCAGCGCCGCCGCCGCGTACACCTCCTCCGGTACCCCGTCCGGCACCAGCCCGTCCACCGCGCGTTCCACCAGCCCGGTGTCGAGATCGCCCGCCACCACCTGCGGGTGGGCGAGCAGCCGGCGCAGGAACCCGGCGTTGGTCGGCACGCCCAGGACCACCAGCTCCGACAGGGCGGTGCGCAGCCGCCGCAGCGCCGTGGCCCGGTCGGGTCCGTGGACGATGACCTTCGAGAGCATCGGGTCGTACAGACTGCCGACCCCGACCCCCTCGCTGAGACCCGAGTCGGTGCGTACCCCCGGGCCGTTCGGCTCGCCGAGGGAGAGCACCGTACCGCCGGACGGCAGAAATCCGCGGGCCGGGTCCTCGGCGCAGATACGGGCCTCGATCGCATGTCCGGTGAGTGTGATGTCCGGCTGCTTGTACGGGAGTTGTTCGCCGGAGGCGACCCGCAGCTGCCACTCCACCAGGTCCAGGCCGGTGATCAGTTCGGTGACCGGGTGCTCGACCTGGAGGCGGGTGTTCATCTCCATGAAGTAGTACGAGGCGGGGTCGTTGCCCGGGACGATGAACTCCACCGTGCCCGCGCCGACATACCCGCAGGAGCGGGCCGCCTGGACGGCCGCCTCGCCCATCGCCGCCCGGGTCTCCTCGTCGAGCAGGACGGACGGCGCCTCCTCGATGATCTTCTGGTGGCGGCGCTGGAGCGAGCACTCGCGCTCGCCGAGATGCACCACGTTCCCGTGACTGTCGGCCAGGACCTGGATCTCGATGTGGCGCGGCCGGTCGATCCACCGCTCCACGAGCAGGGTGTCGTCCCCGAACGAGCCGCGCGCCTCGCGCCGGGCGGCGGCGATCTCGTCGGCGAGCAGCGTCTCGTCGCGCACCAGCCGCATGCCCTTGCCACCGCCGCCCGCCGAGGGCTTCAGCAGCACCGGCATGCCGATCGCGCGCGCCGCCTCCGCGAGCTGGGTGTCGCTGAGCCCGCTGCCGGACGACCCCGGCACGACCGGAACCCCGGCCGCCGCGACGGTCTCCTTGGCCCGGATCTTGTCGCCCATCAGCGAGATCGCGGAAGCGGGCGGCCCGATGAAGACGAGCCCCGCGTCCGCGCACGCCTGCGCGAACCCCGCGTTCTCGGCGAGGAATCCGTACCCCGGGTGCACGGCCTGCGCGCCGGTGCGCCGGGCGGCCTCCAGCAGCGCGGGCACGCTGAGATAGCTCTCGGCGGCGGGTGCGGGTCCGATCCGCACCGCCGTATCGGCCTCCCGTACATGCCGGGCGTCGGCGTCCGCGTCGCTGAAGACGGCGACGGACCGCACACCCAGCTCCCGCAGGGTCCGGATCACCCGGACCGCGATCTCGCCGCGGTTGGCGACCAGAACGGTGTCGAACATCGTCATCTGTTCCCTCACATCCGGAAGACGCCGAAGCCGGGGTCACCCAGCGGGGCGTTGGCACACGCGGTCAGAGCGAGCCCCAGCACCTGCCGGGTCTCCAGCGGGTCGATCACCCCGTCGTCCCAGAGCCGGGCGGTGGCGTAGTACGCGTTCCCCTGCGTCTCGTACTGCTCGCGGATCGGCGCCTTGAAGGTTTCCTCGTCCTCGGCGCTCCAGTCGTCGCCCAGCTGGTCGCGCTTGACCGTCGCGAGGACGGACGCGGCCTGCTCGCCGCCCATGACGGAGATCTTGGCGTTGGGCCACATCCACAGGAAGCGCGGCGAGTAGGCCCGCCCGCACATGGAGTAGTTCCCCGCCCCGTACGACCCGCCGACCACGACGGTCAGCTTCGGGACCCGGGTGCAGGCGACGGCCGTGACCATCTTGGCGCCGTGCTTGGCGATGCCGCCGGCCTCGTAGTCGCGCCCGACCATGAACCCGGAGATGTTCTGCAGGAAGACCAGCGGGATGCCGCGCTGGTCGCAGAGCTCGATGAAGTGCGCGCCCTTCTGGGCGGACTCGGAGAACAGGATGCCGTTGTTGGCGACGATACCGACCGGGTGCCCGTGGATCCGCGCGAAGCCGGTGACCAGCGTCGTCCCGTACTCCGCCTTGAACTCGGCGAACCGCGACCCGTCGACGACCCGCGCGATGACCTCCCGTACGTCGTACGGCGTCCGCGAATCGACCGGTACGGCCCCGTACAGCCCGGCAGGATCGACCTTCGGCTCCTCCACGGCCTCCACGGACCAGGGCAGAGCCCCGCGCGCGGGCAGCGTCGCCACGATGTTCCGGACGATCCGCAGCGCGTGCGCGTCGTCCTCCGCGAGATGGTCGGTGACGCCCGACGTACGGGAGTGGACCTCGCCGCCGCCCAGCTCCTCCGCCGTGACGACCTCACCGGTCGCGGCCTTCACCAGCGGCGGACCGCCGAGGAAGATCGTCCCCTGGTTCCGCACGATCACGGCCTCGTCGCTCATCGCGGGGACGTACGCCCCACCGGCCGTACAGGACCCCAGCACGGCAGCGACCTGCGGAATCCCGGCCCCCGACATCCGCGCCTGGTTGTAGAAGATCCGCCCGAAGTGCTCCCGGTCGGGAAACACCTCGTCCTGCATCGGCAGAAACGCGCCACCGGAGTCCACGAGGTACAGACACGGCAGCCGGTTCTCCAGCGCCACCTCCTGGGCCCGCAGGTGCTTCTTCACCGTCATGGGGTAATACGTGCCGCCCTTGACCGTGGCGTCATTGGCGACGATCACGCACTCCCGGCCGCTGACCCGCCCGATTCCGGCGATCACCCCGGCCGCCGGAGCGGCGCCCCCGTACAGCCCCTCGGCCGCGAGCGGTGCCAGCTCCAGGAAGGGCGACCCCGGATCGAGCAGGGTGTCCACCCGCTCCCGGGGCAGCAGCTTCCCGCGCGCCACATGGCGGGCGCGGGCCTTCTCACCCCCGCCCAGCCTGGCCGCGGCCAGGCGCGTCCGCAGCTCGTCGCCGAGCGCGCGGTGCGCCTCCTCGTTGGCCAGCCAGCCCTGAGACGCGGGATCCGCCGCACTCGCCAGCACCGGTGCCTGCTGCATCCGTCGAGCCCCCTTGCCCGGTCGACCGGTCCGGCCGATCCGGTTAATGAGCGTTAACACGTTCCCTTCAGGTTAACGCTCGCTAACGCCACTGTCTAGAATCGAATCCATGACCACCAGGACGGACGCCCCCACGCGCCGCGAGCAGATCCTCAAGGAGGCTGCCCGCCTCTTCGCCGAGCGCGGCTTCCACGGTGTGGGCGTCGACGAGATAGGCGCAGCCGTCGGGATCAGCGGTCCCGGCCTCTACCGCCACTTCCCCGGCAAGGACGCGATGCTCGCCGAGCTGCTGGTCGGCATCAGTGAGCGCCTCCTGGCCGGCGGAAGGCTCCGCGTCACGGAGGACGCGGCCTCCGGCGACGGCTCCCCGGAAGCCCTCCTGGACGCGCTCATCGAGGGCCACATCGACTTCGCCCTGGACGACCGCCCCCTGATCACCCTGCACGACCGCGAGCTGGACCGCCTCCGGGACACCGACCGCAAGCGCGTGCGCCAGCTCCAGCGCCAGTACGTGGAGCTGTGGGTCGAGGTCGTCCGTGCCCTCTACCCGCTCCTCCCCGAGAGCGAGGCCCGCGCCACCGTCCACGCGGTCTTCGGCCTGCTCAACTCGACCCCGCACCTGGGCCGCCCCGGCGCCCTCCCGGGCCGCATGGCGACGGCGGCACTGCTGCACCGGCTGGCGCGGGGGGCGTTCGAGGCGGCGGGCGGTTCGTCCTCAGTATCTGCAGGCCCGTCCGGCGATTGAGGACAAAAGCATGGCTGCAGGCCGAGCAACCCGGTGAACGTGTGCCTTCACAGCACCGGCGGCGATCGGGATCGGCCGCTCGACGCCGACCTGCGCAGATCGCGCCGACCGGGCAGGCCGCGGTGCGCTACGCGTACTGCGGCAGGTTATCGGTCGAGATGGTCCACTCGCCGATGGTGATGTCCTCCCCGTACACGAAGTCCTTGCGGGTGGCGTACCGCGGCCCGTTCGGCGTGGGATGGATGTCGGAGAGCACGGCCCCCGAGCCGGTACGCGGATCGAAGATCACGTAGAGGGGGATGCCCAGAAGCGGATAGTCCCGCATCTTGCTTACCCAGTCGTTGTCCGGGTTGGACCGTGAGACGACTTCGATGGCGGCGATGAGCGTGCGGGGCGCGAAGGAACCCTCGACCTCCATGTCCACCTCGGCGATCACCATCACGTCGAGGTGACGCATGATGCCCTCCGGCGCATCTTCCACGTCGGGAGTCCCCGTGTGGGCCACCAGCTCTTCCGGCATCACCTTCTCCAGGCGCTTCCGGACGCGCAGTGTCGTCAACTCATGGGGTCCGGCGGGCGCCATCATGTCGTGGACGATTCCTTCCTTGGTGATCTCGAATTTGCCAGGAAGGGTGTCGTCCATGGATGAGACGAAGTCCCGCATGATCTGGTACAGGCGGGCGTCTCGCCGTGCGTCGTCCGGGGCGATGGTCATCGTGCTCGCTCCTCGTCGTCTGTACCCGGGGTCAAGGGTCGTCACGTTCATGCTAGGCGGCCTCCTGCAGGTCGGATCGGCAGTCGTGGCACTCGCCGGGCTCCGGCGCCCGGAAGGCGCGGTCGCACCCGTCGCAGTTCTGCAGCGGGTTCGGGCGCCGTACGGCTTCCCGGGCCGGGGCGGCGGGGAGCGGGGGTGGCAGGAGGGTGGCGAGTCGGTGGGCGAGGAGGCCCGCTGGGTATTTCAGAGGTTCGGGGAGGTCGGCGACGAGGGTGCGGCGTACGGCGTCGGGGTGGGCGTCGCGTTCGAGCCAGGCGGCGACGGCGGGGAGGCCGGGGCAGGCGCCACCGGTTCGGCCCTGGGCGCGGGCCTTGGCGCCGGACGGTCCGCACCCGCTCCCGGCTGGTTGTGCGACACGGTCCGCGTCACGACCCGCCCGCCCCGCCCCGCCCGCCGTGCAAGACACCCGGCACACTGCGCACACCTGACGGCACAATGGGTTCATGCCGATACCCAGCCGTGCCGCCCTCGTCGATCACCTCGTCCGCACTCGTATCGCCGGTGATGTCGCCACCCCCCGCGACAACAACCTCTCCCACTACCGCAAGCTCGCGAACGGAGATCGTCACTACTGGCTGGGGCTGGAACTCGGCAACCGGTGGGCCGATGAGCAGGACGTGCTCGCCGTGATGGCCGAGCGGTGCGGCGTCAACGACGACCCTGAGCACCGCCAGGGGCAGGACACCATCGACCCGGAGCTCACGGTCGACGCGCTGGAACGGCTGGCGGCGCGGCTGCGCAAGGCCGCCGTGGGCAAGCAGCGCGTGCTCTTCGCGACCGGCCATCCGGGCGGGCTGCTCGACGTGCACCGGCAGACGGCGGACGCGCTGCGCGCGGCCGGCTGCGAGATCATGCGCATTCCGTCCGGGCTCACCGCCGATGAGGCGATGGTCTTCCAGTTCGCGGATGTCGCGGTGCTGGAGCGCGGGGCCACGCTGTGGCACACGCACTCGCCCGCGCCGATGGCCGCGATCCTCGACGGCCTGGAGCGCGAGGGTCGCCCGCAGCCCGATCTCGTGGTCGCCGACCATGGGTGGGCGGGGTGCGCGGGGCAGCGCGGCCTCGACGCGGTCGGCTACGCCGACTGCAACGACCCGGCCCTCTTCATCGGCGAGGCCGAGGGCACGCTGCAGGTGGTCGTCCCGCTGGACGACCACGTCACCGACCCGCGCTTCTACGACCCGATGGTCGCGTATCTGCTGGGAGCGGCGGGCCTTCTCCCGGTGGATCAGCCCGCGACGTCGTCCCACTGAGCATCGTCCAGCTGAGCGAGCAGCAGGTCGCCGAGATCCACACCGGGTTCCGCGGCACCGTCGTGGAGGGCCTGTTCGGTCCAGATGACCTTGCCGCGGGCCAGGTAGCGGGTACCCCAGCGCTGGGCGAACTGGGCGACGAGGAACAGGCCGCGTCCGCCCTCGTCCGTGATGGCGGCCCGGCGCAGATGGGGAGAGGTGCTGGACCCGTCGGAGACCTCGCAGACCAGGGTGCGGTCGTACAGCAGGCGGACGGTGATGGGCTGGGTGCCGTACCGAACGGCGTTGGTGATCAGCTCGCTGAGGATCAGTTCGGTGGCGAAGGAGATCTCGTCCAGCCCCCAGTTGTTCAGCCGGAGGATGCACTCCGCGCGGACGGGGGCGACGGCCGCCGGGTCGGAGGGGACCGACCATTCGGCGACCCGGTCGGGGGCCAGCCGCCGGGTACGGGCCACCAGCAGCGCGACGTCGTCGCTGGGCCGGGTGGGCAGCACGGCGTCCAGCACCGCGGCACAGGTCTCCTCCGGGGTACGGTCCACGGCGGCGGTCAGAGCGGTGCGCAGTGCGCCCAGGCCGGTGTCGAGGTCGCGGCGGCGGTCCTCGACGAGCCCGTCGGTGAAGAGCACCAGACGCGAACCCTCCGGCAGCTCCAGCCGGGCCGTCTCGAAGGGCAGACTGCCGCCCAGGCCCAGCGGCGGGGAGACCGGCACGTCCGGGTAGTCCACGGTGCCGTCGGGGTGGACCAGGGCGGGCCCCGGGTGGCCGGACCGGGCCAGGGTGCACACCCCGGTGACCGGGTCGTAGACGGCGTACAGGCAGGTGGCACCGGTCACCGCCCGGTTCTCGTTGTCCTCGGTGGCCTCTTCGGTGTCGAGCTGGGTGACCAGCTCGTCCAGGTAGCTCAGGAGTTCGTCGGGAGGCAGGTCGAGGGCCGAGAAGTTGCGGACGGCGGTGCGCAGCCGGCCCATGGTGGCGGCGGCGTGCAGGCCGTGGCCGACGACGTCGCCGACCACCAGCGCCACCCGGGCACCGGGCAGCGGGATGACGTCGAACCAGTCGCCGCCCACCCCGGCCCGGGCGGGCAGATAGCGGTGGGCGACCTCCAGCGCCGACTGCTCGGGCAGGGCGCGGGGCAGCAGGCTGCGCTGCAGGGTGACGGCCATGGTGTGCTCATGGGTGTAGCGGCGGGCGTTGTCGATGCATACGGCGGCCCGGGCGGCCAGCTCCTCGGCGAAGAACAGGTCCTCCTCATCGAAGGGGTCTTTCTCGGAGCGCCAGAAGTCGGCCGTTCCCAGCACCACTCCCCTCGCCCGCAGCGGCACCGAGATCAGAGAGCGAATGCCGTGCTCCAGGATGCGCCGAGCGCGTTCGGGATCCTGGGCCCGCCAGCCGTCGGCGGTGCTCAGGTCCGCCTCGAGGATCGCACGGTCGAGGGTCATCCCGGCCGCGACCGGGTGGGTGGCGACGAACGGGATCAGCGCGCCGACGGGATAGAAAAGAGAGTCGGCCTCCAGGCCCACGACGGCGACACGGCGCATCTCGGTGCCCGCTCCCTGCGGCTCCTCGCCCCCCAGCACCGGGTCCAGCAGCTCGACCGTGACGACGTCGGCGAACCGGGGGACCGCCACCTCGGCCAGTTCCTCCGCGGTGCGCCGCACGTCCAGCGTGGTGCCGATCCGCACCCCGGCGTCGTACAGCAACCCCAGCCGCTCCCGCGCGACCTCCGCCCGGCCCGCCAGCGCCCGTAGCTCGGTGGTGTCCCGCAGCGTCGCCACGCTCCCGCTGTAGGGGGCGGTGGGCCGCTGGTTGACGGCCAGCAGCCGGTCCCCGGCGAAGAGCACCTCGTCGGTCGCGGCCCGTCCGGAGGCCAGCAGTTCGGCCGTGCCCGGCTCCAGACCCAGCTCCGTCACCCGGTGCTGCTCGGCGTCCGGCGGCAGATCCAGCAGCCGCCGCGCCTCGTCGTTGGACAGCAGCAGCCGCCCGTCGTCCCCGACGATGAGCACTCCTTCGCGCACCGCGTGGATCACCGCGTCGTGGTGCTCGTACATCCGGGTCATCTCCGCCGGGTCCAGGCCGCGGGTCTGGCGCCGCAGCCGCCGGCTCACCAGCGCCGTGCTGCCCGCGGACACCACGAGGGCGACGGCCGCGCCCCCCAGGAGGAACGGCACCTGGCCGGCCGCCAGGGCCTCCCCGCGCTTGACCGTGACCCCGGCGGTGACGAGGCCGACGACCGACCCCTTGCTGTCGGTCACAGGGGCTATGGCTTCCACGGTGGGGCCGAAGGTGCCGTGGATGGTCTCCGTGACGACCTTGCCCTTCAGAGCGGGCCGGAAGTCGGCGATCAGCGGTTTGCCGATGCGCTTCCGCAGCGGGTGGGTGTAGACGATGCCCTTCGTGTTCGCCACGATGACGAAGTCGACGCCTGTCAGCTTCCGGGTCCGTTCGGCCAGCGGCTGGAGCGCAGCGGTCGGATGGGGGGAATGGAGGCCCGCCACGACCTGGGGAGACGTTGAGAGGGTCTGGGCGATGGCGGCCGTCCGGTCGCCAGCCGCTCTCACCGCGGTGCTGCGGGCGTCGAACAGGAGTGCCACCGTCACGATGACGATGAGGAGCAGGGCGAACACGGCCTGTACGGCGAACATCTGCGCGGCGATGCTCCGCCCGCTCAGGATCCGACGGAGGCGCTCTCTCAGAGGGCCGCGCGGGAGGTGCCCTGGTCGACCGTTGAGCCCGGTCACTCTCTCTTTCTAGCACCTCCCTCCGCGGGCGGCTCGTCACCGAGGGACGCGGACCACGCCCTCCTGGATCACGGAGATCGCCAGCTGGCCGTCCTGGGTGTAGATCCGGGCCTGGCCCAGTCCGCCGGCGGAGCCTGGCCTTCAGCAGCCGCTCCGCGACGCCCGGCTCGTTGAAGGCGTCGGCGTACCGCGGCAGCGACTCCTTGGCGGTCGGCAGGGTATCCGACCCGCGCTTCTACGGCCCGATGGTCGCGTATCTGCTGGGAGCGGCGGGTCTCCTCCCGGCGGATCAGCCCGCGATGTCGTCCCACTGAGCATCGTCCAGCTGAGCGAGCAGCAGGTCGCCGAGATCCACACCGGGTTCCGCGGCGCCGTCATGGAGGGCCTGTTCGGCCCAGATGACCTTGCCGCGGGCCAGGTAGCGGGTGCCCCAGTGCCGGGCGAACTGGGCGACGAGGAACAGGCCGCGGCCGCCCTCGTCCGTGGTGGCGGCCCGGCGTAGATGGGGGGCGGTGCTGGACCCGTCGGAGACCTCGCAGATCAGGGTGCGGTCGTACAGCAGGCGGACGGTGATGGGTTGGGTGCCGTAGCGTACGGCGTTGGTGATCAGCTCGCTGAGGATCAGTTCGGTGGCGAAGGAGATCTCGTCCAGCCCCCAGTTGCTCAGCCGGAGGGTGCACTCCGCGCGGACGGGGGCGACGGCCGCCGGGTCGGAGGCGACCGCCCATTCGGCGACCCGGTCGGGGGCCAGCCGGTGGGTACGGGCCACCAGCAGCGCGATGTCGTCGCTGGGCCGGGTGGGCAGCAGGGCGTTCAGCACCGCGGTGCAGGTCTCCTCCGGGGTGCGGTCCACCGTGGCGGCCAGGGCGGTGTGCAGGGTCTCCAGGCCGGTGCCGATGTCGTTGCTGCGTCCCTTGACCAGCCCGTCGGTGAAGAGCACCAGACGTGAGCCTTCCGGCACATCCAGCCGGGCCGTCTCGAAGGGAAGGGAGCCGCCCAGGCCCAGCGGGGGAGAGACCGGTACGTCCGGGTAGTCCACGGTGCCGTCGGGGTGGACCAGGGCCGGTCCCGGGTGGCCGGACCGGGCCAGGGTGCACAGCCCGGTGACCGGGTCGTAGGCGGCGTACAGGCAGGTGGCACCGGTGACCGCCTTGTCCTCGTGGTTCCCGGTGGCCTCTTCGGTGTCGAGCTGGGTGACCAGCTCGTCCAGGTAGCTCAGGAGTTCGTCGGGAGGCAGGTCGAGGGCCGAGAAGTTGCGGACGGCGGTGCGCAGACGGCCCATGGTGGCGGCGGCGTGCAGGCCGTGGCCGACGACGTCGCCGACCACCAGGGCCACCCGGGTGCCAGGCAGCGGGATGACGTCGAACCAGTCGCCGCCCACCCCGGCCTGGGCGGGCAGATAGCGGTGGGCGACCTCCAGCGCGGACTGCTCGGGCAGGGCGCGGGGCAGCAGGCTGCGCTGCAGGGTGACGGCCATGGTGTGCTCATGGGTGTAGCGGCGGGCGTTGTCGACGCACACCGCGGCCCGGGCGGCCAGCTCCTCGGCGAAGGCGACGTCCTCTTCGTCGAAAGGCTCCTTCTCGCGGCGCCAGAACTTGACCATCCCCAGCACCACACCGCGCGCCTGCAACGGCACCACGATCAGGGAGTGGATTCCGGAGTCCACGATGCGGCGGGCCCGTTCGGGATCCAGCTCCCGCCACCCGTGCGCGGTCCTCAGGTCCACCTCGAGCCGCGCGCGGCCGCCTTTCAGGGCCTGTGCCTGCGGGGCGGAGCCGACGAAGTCGATCAGAGAGCCCACCGGGAACAGCAGCCGGCCTTCGGGGGCACCACTCACGGCGGCGCGCCGGACGATGGTGCTCCGCTCCGAGGGCTCCTCCCCCCGCAGAACCGCCTCCAGCAGGTCGACGGTGACGGCGTCGGCGAACCGGGGGGCCGCCACCTCGGCCAGTTCCTCGGAGGTGCGCGTGATGTCCAGCGTGGTGCCGATCCGCACCCCGGCGTCGTACAGCAGCCTCAACCGCTCCCGCGCGATGTCCGCCCGCCCCGCGAGCGCCGTCAGCTCGGTGGTGTCCCGCAGCGTCGCCACACTGCCGGGCGGCCCGCCGTACGGGGCGGTGGGCCGCTGGTTCACGGCCAGCAGCCGGTCCCCGGCGAACACTACCTTGTCGGTCGCGGCCCGTCCGGAGGCCAGCAGTTCGGCCGTGCCCGGCTCCAGACCCAGCTCCGTCACCTGGCGCTGCTCGGCGTCCGTCGGCAGGTCCAGCAGCCGCCGCGCCTCGTCGTTGGCGAGCAGCAGCCGCCCGTCGCCGCCGGTGATCAGTACGCCCTCGCGCACCGCGTGGAGCACCGCGTCGTGGTGCTCGTACATCCGGGTCATCTCCGCCGGGTCCAGGCCGCGGGTCTGGCGCCGCAGCCGCCGGCTCACCAGCGCCGTGCTGCCCGCGGACACCACGAGGGCGACGGCCGCGCCCCCCAGGAGGAGCGGCAACTGACCGGCCACCACAGCGTTCAGGTGCTTGATCCTGATCGCGACGACGACGGTACCCACGACCTTGCCCTTGTCGTCGGTCACGGGGACCACGCCCTGCACCTCGCCGCCGGAGGTCCCGTGGACGGTCTCCGTGACGACGTTTCCCTTGAGGACGGGCTCGATGTTGGCGAGGACATGTGTGCCGATGAGGTTCGTCCAGGGGTGCGTGTAGCGGATACCTTTCGTGTCCGTCACCACAACGGCGTCGACGCCGGCCAGCTTCCGGACCTTCTCGGCCCGTGGCTGGAGCGCCGCGGTCGGGTCCTTGGACCGGAGGCCCTCCACGATCCCGGGAGACGTCGCGAAGGTCTGGGCGACGGCGACCGACCGGCTGACGGCCTCCCTCTCGGCCTCGTTGCGGGTGTGGATCGCCAGTGCCACCGCCGCGATGACGACGAGCAGAAGGGTGATGACGGCTTGCACGGCGAACATCTGCCCCGCGATGCTTCGCGGGGAGAGTCTCGACCGACCGAAGAACCCGGTCATCGTCCCATTTTCCCGCAATCCCATCCCGTCAGCGCGGGACGCGGACCACGCCCTCCTGGATCACCGAGATCGCCAGCCGGCCGTCCTGGGCGCACCTGCCGGCAGGCGTGATCCACTGAGGTGGGATCGGTCAGCGATTCGTGTTGAGGAAGCCGATCGCGACCGCGCCCCACCAGCAGACCTGGGACAGGAGCGCCGTGGCGCCTCCCCAGGCCATCATTCCGCGACCGATCGGCTCAGTGGCGTCGGCGAGGCGGCGACCGAGGAGGCCCGCCTGGAGGCCGTTGAGGGTGAGCAGGCCGACCAGCGCGATCTTCGTCTGGGTCAGCGGGGAGTGCAGGTCGGGTTGGAGCATGAGCCCGCTGGTAACCAGCCCGCCGAGACCGGCCCAGATCGGGACGTGGAGCCGGGACGTGGCGGCTATGACCTCACCGAGCGGGCAGCGGCCGGTGGCCCACAGCAGGCCGTAGTAGTCGGCGGAGAGCACAGCGCCGAAGCCGAGCACCAGCGAGGCGAGGTGGACGAAGAGCGCGGCGGTGTGCAGCGTCCGGTCGGTGCGCACATGGAGGGACCACCACAGCCCCGCCGTCAGCACGATCATCGCCACCAGGCCGGCTGCCGCCACGGTCCACCACGAGTCGTACAGGCGGACAGGACGAAGGGAGGGCGTTCTGGCGGGCACCGAGGCGGCGGCAGGGGGCAGCATGTGAGGGGCTCCGAGGAGAGTGCGGACGCGGGCCTGCACCAGACCCACACAAAAGCTAGGTAAGGCTTACCTAATTCCCGCTCCGCGTCAATGTGGCTCCGCAGCCAGGACGCCGTTCCGGCTGTTCGCAAGCACGCTGGGGACCTGGCCGACGGGTGGTGGGGCGGGGTTTCCGGGCTTCCCAGACCCCGCCGGCCGCAGCCGCGCGGCCGCGGCCGCGCTGTTGCCCGGCCTTGAGCAGCTTCACCGCCGGGCCCTCCAGTGCCGTGCGGGCCGCTGCCTGGCCGTCGCCGTACCAGGCCCCCGTACCGGGATCAGGCCCCCGTACCAGGCCCCCGTACCGGGATCAGGCCCCCGTACCAGGCCCCCGTACCGGGATCAGGCCCCCGTACCGGTATCCGGCCCCGCCCCCGGCCGGCCTGCCTGCCGCTGCCGCAGCCCCGGCGTCGGGTCCAGATACACCCGGCGGATCGACGGATAGCGTTCCCGCAGCTGCTCCTCCGCCTCCTCGCACGCCCACTCGATCTGTTCCGCGGTCGACGCGTCCCGGAAGTCGATCTTCGCGGCGACGAGGACCTCCGTCGGTCCCTGGATCAGGGTGGTCAGCTCCAGGACCTCGATGACGTGCGGTACGGAGAGGATTTCCTCGCGAACCCCGTCCCGCATCTCCTTCGGCAGCGGGCGGCCGATCAGCAGCTGGGCGTTGGAGCGGCCCAGCACCCAGGCCACGTACACCAGCAGGGCGCCGATCAGGATCGACGCGATGCCGTCCCAGACGCCCGAGCCGGAGAGCGTGCCGCCGAGGAGGCCGCCCGCGGCGAGGAGCAGGCCGACCAGGGCTGCCGAGTCCTCCATCACGACCGCCTTGACCGCGGTGTCGGGCGTGTGGCGCAAGTAGTGGGTGGTGGGTGTGCCCAGACGGGCGGCCTCACCGCGGATCTGGCGCATGCCCGTGCGCAGCGAGTAGCCCTCCAGAACGAACGCGACGGCCAGCACGATGTACGAGATCAGCGGGTCGCCGAGTTCCTCGCCCCGGACGAGCGTGTGGATGCCGTCGTAGATGGCGAACACCGCGCCGCCGACGAACGTGGCGACCGAGGCGAGCAGCGCCCAGATGTAGCGCTCGGGGCCGTAGCCCAGCGGGTGTTCCTCGTCTGCGGGCCTCTCACTGCGCTTGAGCGCGGTGAGCAGCAGGACCTCGGTGACGGTGTCGGCGACCGAGTGCGCCGCCTCGGAGAGCATCGCGCTCGATCCGCTGATCAGCCCCGCGATCACCTTCGCCACGGCGATACCAAGGTTGGCGATCGCCGCGACGACGACCGTGAACGTGGACTCCCCACCAGTCGCGCTGCCGCTGGTGCTGTGCTCGGCGCTCATGGTGGGGAGTATCCACGAAGGGCCGGGCGGTGGCCTGTTCAGACCGCCCGGCACTTGGGGGGCGTCGCGGGGCTGGGTGCGCACATCTGCGGCGTTGTCGTCAATCACCATGGCTCCGCCATGGCTCAATCCCCCGCCTTGCAACTGCACGTACCCAGCCCCGCTCCTTGTCCCACCCCTCAAGTGCCGGGCGGTCTCAGTCCCGCGGGACCCGGACCACGCCCTCCTGGATCACGGTGACCGCCAGCCGGCCGTCCTGCGTGTAGATACGGGCCTGGCCGAGCCCGCGCCCGCCGGACGCGGACGGCGAGGCCTGGTCGTACAGCAGCCATTCGTCGGCCCGGAACGGCCGGTGGAACCACATCGCGTGGTCCAGGCTCGCGCCGACCACGTCGCCGACCATCCAGCCGCCGCGCCCGTGCGCGAGCAGCACCGAGTCGAGCAGCGTCATGTCGGAGACGTACGTGGCCATGCAGACGTGCAGCAGCGGGTCGTCCGCGAGCTTGCCGTTGGTGCGGAACCACACCTGGGAGCGGGGCTCCTGCGGTGTGCCGACGCTGGCGAACGGCGGGGCGCCGACATAGCGCAGGTCCACCGCGTCCCGCGCCTCCAGCAGCCGGTCCATGACACCCGGGTCGGTGAACAAGTCGGCGTACTGCGGCAGCATCTGCGCCGCCGTGGGCAGTGTCTCCGGGTCGGGAGCGGGCGGCATGTCCTCCTGGTGCTCCAGGCCGTCCTCGTACGTCTGGAAGGACGCCGAGAGATGGAAGATCGGCTGCCCGTGCTGGACGGCCACCACCCGGCGGGTGGTGAAGGAGCGGCCGTCGCGGATCCGGTCGACGCTGTAGACGATCGGCGCGCCCGGGTCGCCCATCCGCAGGAAGTAGGAGTGCAACGAGTGGGGCAATGGGGTCTCCCCTGCTCGAGCGGAGCCGAGAGCTTGGGGAAGGTCCCCGGGGACGGTGCGGCCCGCGGCAACGAGTGCCTGGGCCGCGACCTGTCCGCCGAAGACCCGGGGCACGATCGCCGAACGGCTCGCGCCCCGGAAGATGTCCTGCTCGATCTGCTCCAGGTCGAGCAGATCGAGCAGGGATTCAAGTGCGGTGCTCATGGAAGAGAACGTAACCGCCCTACAGGCCCATGGACTTGGCGATGATCGACTTCATGACCTCGCTGGTGCCGCCGTAGATGCGGTTGACGCGGTTGTCCGCGTACAGGCGGGCGATCGGGTACTCGTTCATGAAGCCGTAGCCGCCGTGCAGCTGGAGGCAGCGGTCGATCACGCGGTGCGCGACCTCGGTGCAGAACAGCTTCGCGGAGGCGGCCTCGGCGGCGGTCAGCTCGCCGGCGTCGAGGGCCTCCAGCGCGCGGTCGGCGACGGCCTGGGCCGCGTCCACCTCGGCCTGGCAGGCGGCCAGCTCGAACTTGGTGTTCTGGAACGAGGCGACGGTCTTGCCGAAGACCGTGCGGTCCTGCACGTAGCTCTGGGCGAACCGGACGGCCGCAGCGGCCTGCGCGTACGCGCCGAAGGCTATGCCCCAGCGCTCGGACGCCAGGTTGGTGCCGAGGTAGCCGAAGCCCTTGTTCTCCTCGCCGAGCAGGTCCTCGACCGGGACCTTGACGTCGACGAACGCCAGCTCGGCGGTGTCGGAGACCTTCAGGCCGAGCTTGTCCAGCTTGCGGCCGACCGAGTAGCCCGCCGACTTGGTGTCCACGGCGAACAGGGAGATGCCGAAGCGGCGGTCGTCCTCGCGGGGAGCGGACGTACGAGCGCACACGATCACGCGGTCGGCATGCACACCACCGGTGATGAAGGTCTTGGCGCCGTTGAGGACGTAGTGCGTGCCGTCCTCGGAGAGCTTGGCGGTGGTCTTCATGCCCGCGACGTCGGAGCCGGTGCCCGGCTCGGTCATCGCGAGAGCCCACATCTCCTCGCCGGTGGCGAACTTCGGCAGCCAGCGCTTCTTCTGCTCGTCGGTGGCGAGCATCTTGATGTACGGCAGGCCGAGCAGGGTGTGCACACCCGAGCCGCCGAAGGAGACACCGGCGCGGGCGGTCTCCTCGTAGATGACGGCCTCGTACTTGTGCGAGTCGATGCCGGCGCCGCCGTACTCCTCGTCCACCTCGATGCCGAAGACGCCCAGCTCGCCGAGCTTGTGGTAGAACTCGCGCGGCGCCTGGCCGGCGGCGAACCACTCGTCGTAGACGGGGACGACCTCGGCCGCGATGAAGGCGCGGATGGTCTCCCGGAACGCCTCGTGGTCCTCGTTGAATACCGTACGGCGCACGGGGTGCCTCCTCTGTCGGCTTCGATCAGCTTCGGGCGAGCATCGGCCAGCGGCATGGCTAAGCGCTTGCTCAGTTCTGCTCAAAAGTTACCCGGCGGTCACCAGGACTGTCCAGGGTGATGCTCAGCACGCTCGGGGCGGTCGGGGGCGGCGCGCCCCGGGGCGGAGTCTTGCTCCGCCCTGGCCCGGGCGTCGCGGAGCACCTGCTCCCGACGGTCGCGGGAGTGACCACAAGACCCTCTGCGTCGGCCACGACGATGTCTCCGGCGTCCATGCTCATGGGGTGGCGGCTCGCCACGCGGGATGCAATGCGGGATAGAGGCTGACCAGGAGATATCCAGCCGCGATCACGAGCAAAGCCGTGGTGAGGCTGGTCATGGCGACCAGCAGGCCAGCGCCGAAAATGCCCACCGGCACCGCGGCCACAACTGCTGCCATGATTGCGCCGGACACGCGTCCCCGGAGCTCCGAGGGAATACGGCTGAACTGGACGGCGGTCAACAGCGGGTTCACTGGTCCAGCAGCGATGCCGGCGAGAGCCATGGTGACGACAAGCGTGGGAGTTCCGGGCATCGCGGCGATGACGAAGAACTTCGGGGCCCCGGACATCAGCAACGCGCCGGTCAGGATGACGTGCCGGGGGAACCGATGCCCGACTGCGCCGAACAGGACCGCGCCCGCCAGGGCGCCGGCACCGAAGGCAGCGACCGAAAGCCCCAGGGTGAGCGGGTTGTCGAGCACCTGCTTGGCCAAGGTGGGCAGCAGTACGGTGAACAGGGCATTGTCGGCCATGTTGGCGAACATGAACACCACGAGGATCCGGGGCATCAACGTGTCTTCGCGGATGAACCGCAGTCCTTCCCTGAGCTCCGCGAAGTACCGCGACGCGCCTTTCGACAGGTGCGGAGTCTCGCGAGGCGACGCTCGGGGCACAGTCAGTCCCACGAGCAGGGCCGATACCAGGAAGCTGGCCGCATCCAGGTACAGCACAAGGATTGGCCCGAGAGCCGCGACGAGCACGCCGCCGAGTAATCCGCCGGTGAGCTGAGCGACACGCATCACTGTCTCGTGGGCGCTCATCGCCCGCTCCAGCCGCATACCGCCGGCTTCGGCCAGGTCGGGCACGAGGGAGCGGCGGGCTGTTGTGCCTGGAACGTCGAGCATCGAGCCGGCGAACGTGAGGACCAGCAACAGCCAGAAAGACAGGTGGCCCAGCATGTACAGGACCGGGATCGCCGCCACTGTCAGGCCGCTGGCCAGGTCGGCATGGACACTGCTGCGGATGAACCCCATGCGGTCCACCAGGGGGCCGCCGAAGATGCCGGCCAGCACCACGGGAACGAAGTAGGCGACGCCGCTCAGCCCGGCCCGTGCGGGATCACCGGTGGTGTCCAGCACGAACCAGGGAATCGCGATCAGGGCGATCCGGTTTCCCGCGACCGACACTGCCTCGGCTGCCAGGACAGCGCCAAGCGCTCGCCGTGCCGCAGCCGTTGACGTGTCTGAAGAAGTCACCTGGTGATGTCCGGGAAGTGCCAGGTGTGGTCATCGCGGATCGGTGACAGCCGCGTCGGGGTGGGCAGGTCGGGCACCAGTAAATCCTCTCGTCGTATGGCATGCAGACGACGATTACGCTAGCCAGGAGCGCGGACACCCATGCCTGAACGCGGGACTTCGGCCGGAACCCTGCCTCGCCCGACGAAGACGACACCGCCCCGGTGGTGAGCCCGAATCAGCACGAGGACCTCGGCGATCACACCGCCGGGTCCTGCTATCCCTGAGGTGTCCGAGGACCGGGGCCAGGCCCCTGCGTCGTTCCAGCCCCTGAGAGCCTGTCGGGTGACCTCTGATCAGCGAATCGGCAATCGGCCAACTGTGACTTGCGCCTGACATGGTGTCGGGTCTTGTCGCGCGCGGCGCCTGATGCCGTATCAGGCGTGTGCCGTCACCGATGAATGCGGCTCACCGCTGCCGTAGCGCGAACCACAGTTCCGTGCGTACGTCCATGTCGTCCAGGTCGGCGTCCAGCAGCGTCGCGCAGCGGGCGATGCGCTGGCGGACCGTGTTGCGGTGGATCTGGAGGGCGGTCGCCGTGCGGTCCCAGCTGCCGTGCAGGCTGAGCCAGCAGCGCAGCGTCTCCGCCAGTGGCTCGGTGAGCGGGGCGAGCAGGGCGCGGGCGTGGGCCTCGGCCTGGTCCGGAGGGATCAGGGCGGCCAGACCGCCTCCGGCGCCGTTGTCGTGGTGGGCCAGCGGGGTACGGGTGGCCACGGCCCGGCCCAGGGCGCGGGCTGCCTGGCCGTCGGCGAGGTCCAGCGCGGTGATGGAGACGGGGGCGGAGGTGCCGAGTGTCCAGCCGGGCTGCGGGGTGACCCGCTCGCCACCCGGGACCAGGACCCTGACCGCGTCGCCGCCCCGGCCCGCGTCGACCAGCGCCGACCCCAGTGCGGCACCCAGTGCCCCGGCGGTGAGCGGGTCGACGGGGCCGCCACCGCTGCGCCGGGCATGCACCACCGTCCAGAAGCCGGTGCCGCCGAGCAGCGGGGCGACATCCGCCGGGTCCGCGCCCAGCAGCATCCGCACCAGTGCCGCGGACCGGCCCGCGGTGTCGGCGCCCTGGTGCGGGGCGGCCAGCAGGGAGAGAAGGACGACCGCGATCCCGGTGACCGTGTGGTCGCCCGCCTCGCGCCGCCCCGTCGACAGCGCCAGGACGAGCCCCTGCCCGCCGCCGAGCGCGTACGCGAAGAGATGCGTGTCGCCGACGGTGTCGGTCGCGGATGTGGGGGCGGGGGAGGCGGGAAGTGCGGCGGGGGAGACCACGCCGGTCAGCCGGGTCAGCGCCGCCCGTACCTCGGGGGACGGGTGCCGGCCCGCCGCGTGCAGCTCCTCGCCGGCCGCCGAGAGCAGGACCGCCCACCCTGACAACTGGGCGGCGAGCTGGTGCAGCACCGCGGGGACCGGATCCGGCCGGGCCGCCGCCGTGGCCAGGGCCTGCTGGGCGCGCGTCACCCGGCGCAGCTCCCGGTGCCGGGCCTCGGCCATCAGGCGCCACACCGCTCGGGCGATCGCGGTGAACGGGGTCTCGGGCGGCACCTCCACCAGCGGCAGCCCGTGCCGGTCGCACGCCTCGATCAGCGCCTGCGGCACGGAGTCGTGCACCGGTGTGACCCCGAAGCCGAGCGCCGCCGCCCCCGCCTCCACCAGCCGGGCGACATAGGTGTCCGGGTCCTTGAGCAGCACCCCGGCGCTCAGCAGCAGCTCACCGCCGAGCAGATACGGGTACGGGTCGGCCATCTCCGAGGTGTGCACCCACCACAGGTCCGCGTGGTCGGGTCCCGCGATCCGGCGCAGCCGGAGCTCCTCGCGGGCGAGCAGCTCGGCGAGCGGGATGGGCGGAGTGGGGGGAGCGGACCCGGTGGTGGCTGTGGGTCCGGTGGGAGTGTCCGGCATGGATGGTCCATCCACTGGCTACGACGAGAATGGATGAAACGTACACTTCAGCGCCGCTTGTAGGCCACCTACCGTCTTCACACAACACATACCCGCAACATTTCACGGAGACGGAGGTAAGCCCATGGCTGTCGACTACGCAGTGATCATCGTCTATCTGGCCGGCATGCTCGCGATGGGCTGGTGGGGCATGCGCCGCGCCAAGTCCAAGAGCGAATTCCTGGTGGCGGGCCGCCGCCTCGGCCCCTGGATGTACTCCGGGACCATGGCCGCGATCGTCCTCGGTGGTGCCTCCACCATCGGCGGCGTCGGCCTCGGCTACCAGTACGGACTCTCCGGCGCCTGGATGGTCTTCACCATCGGCCTCGGGCTGCTCGTGCTGTCCATCTTCTTCTCGGCGCGCATCGCCCGGCTGAAGGTCTACACCGTCTCCGAGATGCTCGACCTGCGTTACGGCGGCCGGGCCGGACTCATCTCCGGTGTCGTCATGTGGGCGTACACGCTGATGCTCGCGGTCACCTCGACCATCGCGTACGCCACCATCTTCGACGTCCTCTTCGACATGAACCGCACCGTCGCGATCATCCTCGGCGGCACCATCGTCGTCGCGTACTCGACGCTCGGCGGCATGTGGTCGATCACGCTCACGGACATGGTGCAGTTCGTCGTCAAGACGATCGGCGTCCTGCTGCTGCTCCTGCCGATCGCCGTCATCAAGGCCGGCGGCTTCAGCGAGATGAAGGCGAAGCTGCCCACCGAGTACTTCGACCCGCTGGGCATCGGCGGCGAGACGATCTTCACCTACGTGCTGATCTACACCTTCGGCATGCTGATCGGCCAGGACATCTGGCAGCGCGTGTTCACCGCGCGCACCGACCGCACCGCACGCTGGGGCGGCACCGTCGCCGGTACGTACTGCCTGGTGTACGCGATCGCCGGAGCCGTCATCGGCACCGCCGCCAAGGTCATGTACCCGAAGCTGCCCAGCGCGGACGCGGCCTTCGCGACCATCGTCAAGGATGAGCTGCCGGTGGGCGTGCGCGGACTGGTGCTGGCCGCCGCACTCGCCGCGGTGATGTCGACGTCGTCCGGTGCGCTGATCGCCTGTGCCACCGTCGCCAACAACGACATCTGGTCGAGGCTGCGGGGCGCGGTGACCCGGAGCGGCGGCGAGGAGCACGACGAGGTGAAGGGCAACCGGGCCTTCATCCTCATCATGGGGGTGGCCGTCATCGCCATCGCCATCGCCCTCAACAACGTCGTCGAGGCCCTGACCGTCGCGTACAACCTGCTCGTCGGCGGGCTGCTCGTGCCGATCCTCGGTGGTCTGCTGTGGCGTCGCGGCACCGCCGCCGGTGCGCTGGCCGCGGTGTCCGTCGGTGGCCTCGCGGTGATCGGTCTGATGGCGTCGTACGGAATCCTCGCCAACGAGCCGGTCTACTACGGGCTGCTGTCCTCGCTCGCGGCGTATGTGATCGTGTCCCTGGCCACGAAGCCGACCGACGCGGTGGTGCTCACCGCCTGGCGCGAGCGCCTGGCGGGCAGGGGCGCCGACTCCGACGAGGCGCCGGCCGCGGACCCGGTCGCCGTCTAGTCTCCAGGCGCCAGCAGCCACTCGTCCTCAATCGCCGGGCAGGTCATTCAAGCCCGTCCGGCGATTGAGGATGGAACTGTTGCGGGAGGCACCCCGCGTGCCACCGCACTCCGCACTCTCGAATATCGTACGAACGCCCACAAAGCGTGCATCACCCTCTCAGGAAGGCATTCCACATGAGCAGCAACGAAACGCCGCGCGGCCCCGTCGACTCCTCCCGCGTCCCGCGGTACGCCGGTCCCGCGACGTTCGCGCGGCTGCCCCGGCTCGACGAGGTCGGCACCGCCGATGTCGCCGTCGTCGGCGTGCCTTTCGACACGGGTGTCTCCTACCGCCCCGGCGCCCGCTTCGGCGGCAACGCGATCCGTGAGGCGTCGCGCCTGCTGCGCCCGTACAACCCGGCGCAGGACGCCTCGCCGTTCGCGCTCGCGCAGGTCGCCGACGCCGGTGACATCGCCGCCAACCCGTTCAACATCAACGAGGCCGTCGAGACGATCGAGGCCGCGGCCGACGACCTCCTCTCCACCGGCGCCCGCATGATGACGCTCGGCGGCGACCACACCATCGCGCTCCCGCTGCTGCGCTCCGTCGCGAAGAAGCACGGCCCGGTCGCCCTGCTCCACTTCGACGCCCACCTCGACACGTGGGACACCTACTTCGGCGCCGAGTACACCCACGGCACCCCGTTCCGCCGGGCCGTCGAGGAGGGCATCCTCGACACGTCCGCGCTCTCCCACGTCGGTACCCGCGGCCCGCTGTACGGCAAGCAGGACCTCGACGACGACGCCAAGATGGGCTTCGGCATCGTCACCTCCGCCGACGTCATGCGCCGCGGCGTCGACGAGATCGCCGACCAGCTGCGCCAGCGCATCGGTGACCGCCCGCTGTACATCTCCATCGACATCGACGTGCTGGACCCGGCGCACGCGCCCGGCACCGGCACCCCCGAGGCGGGCGGCCTCACCTCCCGCGAGCTCCTCGAGATCGTCCGCGGCCTGTCCTCCTGCAACCTGGTCTCCGCCGACCTGGTCGAGGTCGCCCCCGCGTACGACCACGCGGAGATCACCTCCGTCGCGGCGTCTCACACCGCGTACGAGCTGACCACGATCATGTCCCGTCAGATCGCGGCGGCCAAGGGGACTCAGGGCAAGTGACCCACGACCACCACGACGAGCGGCCGCAGCTCACCCCCGAGCAGATCGCGGCCGCCCTGAACCCTCCCGCCGGACGAAACGGCGGTGACCTCGTCGTCGAGACCCTCCAGGGCCTCGGCGCGACCACCGTCTTCGGGCTGCCCGGCCAGCACGCGCTGGGCATGTTCGACGCGCTGCGCCGCTCCTCCCTCTCGTACGTCGGGCTGCGCGTCGAGAACAACGCGGGCTTCGCCGCCGACGCGTACGGCCGGATCACCGGCGAAGTGGCGCCGCTGCTGCTCTCCACCGGGCCGGGCGCGCTCACCTCCCTCGCCGCGCTCCAGGAGGCGGCGGCCGCGTCCGCCCCCGTGCTGGCCATCTCCAGCCAGATCCCGACCGCGGGTCTGGGCGGCGGCCGCCACGGCTACCTGCACGAACTCCGGGACCAGAAGGCGTCGTTCCGCGACATCGTGAAGTCGGTCCACACGGTCCGTACGGCGTCGCAGATCCCGTCCGCGATCGCCGCCGCGTGGGAGTCCGCGTTGACGGCCCCGCACGGCCCGGTCTGGATCGAGATCCCGCAGGACGTGCTCCTGGCCGAGACCACCCTGCCGGCCGTCACGGCGATGGACGCCACCCCGCGCCCCCTGTACCCGCGGCCCGAACTGACCGCCGTGGCAGCGCACCTGCTGTCGAACGCCGAGCGTCCGGCGATCATCGCGGGTGGCGGAGTCGTACGCTCCGACGCGTCCGGCAAGCTGCTCGCCCTCGCGGAGAAGATCGACGCCCCGGTCGTCACCACGTTCGGCGGCAAGGGGGCGTTCCCCTGGGAGCACCCCCTCTCGCTCCAGTCCTGGCTGGAGGACCGCCACACGACGGACTTCCTCGAAGCGGCGGACGTCCTGCTGGTCGTCGGCTCCGGACTGGGTGAACTCTCCTCGAACTACCACACGTTCAGCCCGCGCGGCCGGGTCATCCAGATCGAGGCGGACGCCGGGAAGCTGGAGTCCAACCACCCCGCACTCGGCATCCACGCCGACGCCCGCGAGGCCCTCGCCGACCTCCTCGAAGCGGTCGACCGCCGAGCGGACGAGGCGGCGGCGGACCGCGTGCGAACGGTCCTCGACGCGGTACGGACCCGGATCGCAGGCCAGGACCTCACGCTGGAGCAGCAGCTCATCGCCTCGGTCCGCGAGGCGCTGCCCGACACGTCCCCCAGCTTCTGGGACATGACGATCCTCGCCTACTGGGCCTGGTCCGCCTTCGACGCCCGCCACCCGAACACGATGCACTCGGCGCAGGGCGCGGGCGGCCTCGGCTACGGCTTCCCGGCAGCGCTCGGCGCGGCGGCGGCCGACCGTACGAAGCCGGTCCTGGCGGTCTCCGGCGACGGCGGCGCGATGTACTCCATCGCGGAACTGGCCACGGCCCGTCAGTACGACCTGCCGGTCACCTGGCTGATCGTCGACGACGGCGGCTACGGGATCCTGCGCGAGTACATGACGGGTGCGTTCGGCGAGGCCACGGCGACGGAACTGTCCCGCCCGGACTTCGTCGCCCTCGCCGAGTCGTTCGGCGTACCCGCGGTCCGTACGACCCCGGAGACGCTCGCCGACGACCTGACGAAGTCCTTTGCGCAGCCCGGCCCTTCGGTGGTCGTGCTGCCGGCACTACTGAGGATGTTCGAGCCGACACATCTGTAGGCCACCGGTACGCGCACCCGTGGCCGCTCACGGCGGCGACGGGTGCGCGGAGGTTTCAGCGAGAGGCTTTCGCGTGCTCGAAGACCTTCTCCTGTGCGTGGCGGCCGTCACAGAATTCTTCCTGCTGCGCTGTGTTGAGCTTGTGCGGCAGCTCCCTGCCGTCAGGCAACAGATCGGGGAGCGACCGGAGTATGGCCGTCGCCGCCGGGCCGCGACCCTGCTTGCGCGCGTCAACCACATACTCGCCGACGGCCTTCAGATGACCAGTCAGACGGTCGCGGGGCTGCTGGGCCGCTTCCACCCGGGCTCCCAGCCTTCCCAATGAGTGACGCTCGCCCTTGCTGAGTTTCTCCAGCGCCGCGAGCGCCGCGTACAACTGCCCACAGCGATAGGCGTCGCTCGGCTGATCGTTCGGCATGATCCCTCCCCGGTCCGCTGACGGAAGCCATCTCTACCCCGGTCTTCGGGTCCGGGAACACCGGTCCGAACCCGCCGTACAACTTTTCGACGCGTCGTGAGTCATCCCTGACAGGTGTGCAGGGGGCGCACCGCACACATCACTCAGGGGGACACCTCTCATGACGGACCAGCCTCGTACATCCCGCCGCGCGCGCACCGCGCTCGCCGTCACACTCGCCGCGGGCGTGCTCACGCCCGTGACCCTCGCGGCCACGCCCGCCGCAGCCGCGACGCCGACCGTGAAATGCACCTCCGGCAAGGCGGGACTCGCCGCCAAGCTGTCGACCGACATCACCGCCGCACTCAAGGGGCGCAACTCGACCACGGCGATCGCGCTCTACGACCGGACCACCAAGACGTCCTGCACGATGCGGTCCACGAGCACGTACGACTCCGCGAGCGTCGTGAAGGCGACCGTCCTCGCGACGCTGCTCTGGGACAACAAGAGGCACAATCGCTATCTCACCCAGCGCGAGATCGACCTCTCCACCGCCATGATCACCAAGTCCGACAACAACGCGACCACCAGCCTGTGGAAGCAGCTCGGCGTGACCAAGGTGAAGGCGTTCCTGAACGCCGCGGGCATGACGCACACCGTGCCCGGCTCCGGTGGCTACTGGGGGCTGACCCAGATCACCGCGCAGGACGAGCTGCGGCTGCTGACGCTGCTGACCGCCAAGAACTCCGTACTCAGCGACAACGCGCGTGCGTACGAACTCGGCCTGATGCGCAAGGTCATCTCCTCGCAGCGCTGGGGAACGCCCGCCGGAGCCCCGTCCGGGGTGACCGTCCAGGTCAAGAACGGCTGGCTGCCGCGTGCCACGCACGGCTGGCGGGTGCACAGCATCGGTGCGTTCACCGGGAAGGGGCACGACTACGGCATCACCATCCTCACGCAGGACAACAAGACGATGAACGACGGCATCAACACCATCCAGGCCGTCGCCCGCGCCATCCACAAGGACCTGAACCCGGCGGCCCTGACCGGGACGACCGTCGCCCCGCCGGCCGCGCCGCAGGAGGCGGTCCCGGCAGTGCCGGAAGCCCCCGCCGTGCCGATGCTGACGGCGACGCCCAGGTCGTAGAGCGCCCCCGAGCCGCGCCCCGCGCCCAGGGTCTGTTCTGAGTTCCCGGCCTGCGCCCCGACGCCCGGCACGCACGCCCGCCGCTGCGCCCGCGCTTCGCGCGAACGACGGGGAACTCAGAACAGGCCCCAGGTGCGCTCCGTCGGACGACGTACGCCGGTCCTACTCCGTTGGGACCGTCTTTGTGACGGCGGGATGAAATCCGCAGCTGATCGCGTTGGTGCCTTCCGGTAGACCAGGTTGAACCGGGAGGCACCAGTGACGGACGGGGACACGGACGCAGCACAGCAGAGCTGGGCGCGGCGACTGGGCGGTTACGCATGGCGCTACCGGCGCAATGTGCTGCTGGCGCTCGGTTCGTCGCTCGCCGGGATGGCCGTGCTGGCAGTCGTCCCGCTGATCACCAAGGTGATCATCGACGATGTCGTCGGCAACCACACGCGTTCCCTCGGCGTCTGGACCGGCCTCCTGATCGGCACCGCCGTGCTGGTGTACGTATCGACGTACATCCGCCGCTACTACGGCGGCCGGCTCGCCCTCGACGTACAGCACGATCTGCGCACCGACATGTACCGAACGCTCACCCGGCTCGACGGGAAGCGGCAGGACGAGCTGTCCACCGGGCAGGTCGTCGGGCGCGCCACCAGTGACCTGCAGCTGATCCAGGGGCTGCTGTTCATGCTCCCGATGACGATCGGGAACGTGCTGCTGTTCCTCATCTCCCTGGTGATCATGGCGTGGCTCTCACCGCTGCTGACCCTGATCGCGATCGCCGTCGCCCCCGCGCTCTGGTACATCGCCCGCCGCTCCCGCTCCCGGCTCTTCCCCGCCACCTGGTACGCCCAGGGGCAGGCAGCCGCCGTCGCCGGAGTCGTCGACGGGGCCGTCTCCGGGGTCCGGGTCGTCAAGGGGTTCGGGCAGGAGGAGCAGGAGACCGGGAAGCTGCGCGAGGTCGGGCGGAAGCTGTTCGCCGGGCGGCTGCGCACGATCCGGATGAACGCCAGGTACACCCCCGCCCTCCAGGCCGTCCCCGCGCTCGGCCAGGTCGCGATGCTGGCGCTCGGCGGCTGGCTCGCCACCCGCGGCGAGATCACCCTCGGTACGTTCGTCGCGTTCTCGACCTACCTTGCCCAGCTCGTCGGGCCGGTCCGGATGCTCGCCATGGTCCTCACCGTCGGTCAGCAGGCCCGCGCCGGTGTGGAGCGTGTCATCGAGCTGATCGACACCGTGCCGACCATGAAGGACGGCACGGTGGAGCTCCCCGCCGACGCCCCGGCGAGCGTCGAGTTCGACGACGTGCGGTTCGGGTATGACCCCGAGCGGCCGGTGCTCGACGGGTTCTCGCTGACCATCGAGCCCGGCGAGACCGTGGCCGTCGTCGGCGCCTCCGGCAGCGGGAAGTCCACCGTCTCCCTCCTCCTGCCCCGCTTCTACGACGTGGCGCACGGCGCCGTCCTGGTCGGCGGCCACGACGTCCGGGAGCTCACCCAGGACTCGCTGCGGGCCGCCATCGGCCTCGTACCGGAGGACAGCTTCCTCTTCTCCGACACGGTCCGCGCCAACATCGCCTACGGGCACCCGGACGCCACCCAGGAACAGATCGAGCAGGCCGCCCGCGCCGCCCAGGCGGACCGGTTCATCGCCGATCTGCCGAACGGCTACGACACCAAGGTCGGCGAGCACGGGCTCACCCTCTCCGGCGGTCAGCGCCAGCGCGTCGCGCTCGCCCGCGCCATCCTCACCGACCCCCGGCTGCTCCTCCTCGACGACGCCACATCCGCCGTCGACGCCCGCGTCGAGCACGAGATCCACGAGGCCCTCGCCCGGGTCATGGAGGGGCGGACGACCCTCCTCATCGCCCACCGCCGCTCCACCCTCGGCCTCGCTGACCGCATCGCCGTACTCGACAAGGGCCGGCTCGCCGACATCGGCACGCACGAGGAGCTGGAGCGCCGCTCCGCCCTCTACCGGCGTCTGCTCACCGACCCGGACGAGCTGGGCGGCACCTCCCCGGGCCACCAGCCGGTGCCGGCCGACCCGGCCGTCGAGGACGACCGGGCGCTCCAGGAGGAGCTGGAAGCCGATTTCGACGCCGAGCGCGGCATCAGCCCCGGACTCTGGGTCCGCAAGGAGGAGCCCCGCGACACCGGCGCGGCCGGCATGCCCGCCACGCCCGAGCTGCTCGCCCAGGTCGAGGCGCTTCCCCCGGCCACCGACACCCCCGGGATCGACGAGGCCCGCGCCGTCCGGCGTGAGGAGTCGTACGGGCTGCGCCGGCTGCTGCACGGCTTCGGGCTTCCGCTGACGGTCAGCCTGGCGCTCGTCGCCGTCGACGCGGGCATGAGCCTGCTCCTGCCCGTACTGATCCGGCACGGCATCGACCAGGGCGTTACGCGGATGGCGACCGGTGCGGTCTGGGCGGCGTCCGCGCTCGCCCTGCTCGTCGTGCTGGTGCAGTGGGCGGCGCAGATCGGCGAGACCCGGATGACGGGCCGCACCGGAGAGCGGGTGCTCTACTCGCTGCGGCTGAAGATCTTCGCGCAGCTTCAGCGGCTCGGTCTCGACTACTACGAGCGCGAGCTCACCGGCCGCATCATGACCCGGATGACGACGGACGTGGACGCGCTGTCCACGTTCCTGCAGACCGGTCTGGTCACGGCCTTCGTCTCCGCCGTCACGTTCTTCGGCATCATGGTCGTGCTGCTCGTCCTCGACGTCCAGCTGGCGCTCGTCGTCTTCGCGACCCTGCCGGTGCTGGTCATCGGTACGTTCTTCTTCCGCCGCAAGAGCGTCAAGGCGTACGAGCTGGCCCGGGAGCGGATCAGCGTCGTCAACGCCGACCTCCAGGAGTCCGTCTCCGGGCTCCGGATCGTGCAGGCGTTCCGCCGCGAGAAGGACGGCGCGCAGCGGTTCGCCGACCGCAGCGACCACTACCGCGAGGCCCGGGTGCGCGGCCAGTGGCTGATCTCGGTCTACTTCCCGTTCGTGCAACTGCTGTCGTCGGTGGCCGCGGCCGCCGTACTGATCGTCGGCGCGGGCCGCGTCGACAACGGCACGCTCACCACCGGCGCCCTCGTGGCGTATCTCCTCTACATCGACCTGTTCTTCGCGCCCGTGCAGCAGCTCTCGCAGGTCTTCGACGGCTACCAGCAGGCCACGGTCTCCCTCGGCCGCATCCAGGAACTCCTCCGGGAGCCGACCTCCACTGCCGACTCCGAGGAGCCGCTGGACGTGCTGGCGCTGCGCGGCGAGATCGCGTTCGAGGACGTGACCTTCGCGTACGGCTCCGGCGACGACGAGGAAGAGGCACTCACCGGTATCACCCTGCGGATCCCGGCCGGGCAGACCGTCGCGTTCGTCGGGGAGACCGGCGCCGGGAAGTCCACCCTTGTCAAGCTCGTCGCCCGGTTCTACGACCCGACGGGCGGGCGGGTCACGGCGGACGGCACCGATCTGCGCCGCCTCGACCTCACCGCGTACCGGCACCGGCTCGGAGTCGTACCGCAGGAGGCGTACCTCTTCGCGGGTACGGTCCGGGACGCCATCGCGTACGGGCAGCCGGACGCCACCGACGCACAGGTGGAGGCGGCGGCCCGGGCGGTCGGCGCCCACGACATGATCGCCACGCTGGACGGCGGCTATCTGCACGAGGTCGCCGAGCGGGGCCGCAACCTCTCGGCCGGCCAGCGCCAGCTGATCGCACTCGCCCGCGCCGAACTCGTCGACCCCGACATCCTGCTGCTCGACGAGGCGACCGCCTCCCTGGACCTCGCCAGCGAGGCCCTGGTCAACCAGGCGACCGACCGCCTGACCGGCCGGCGCACCACCCTTGTCGTCGCCCACCGGCTGACCACGGCCGCCCGCGCCGACCGGGTCGTGGTGATGGACCACGGCCGGGTCGTCGAGGACGGCACACATGACGAACTCCTCGCCGGGGACGGGCATTACGCCGTGCTGTGGCGCACCTTCATCGGGGAGGACGAGCCGGCGGCAGTCTGAACCGCGGGTCTCAGAGCCTGTCGGGTGACCTCCGCCCGATCAGAGGTCACCCGACAGGCTCTCAGCGGATGCCGGAGATCTTGCCGGTCTGCAGGTCCGACTGAACGGTCAGATAGGTGTACCTGGGGTGCTTGCCGCCGCTCCAGGTCAGCCGCACCTTCGACCAGGTGTGACCGGCGCCGCTGTCGCCCGCGGTGACCTTGAGGGCGAGCGGTGTGTTCTGGGCGCGGAGCACCCCGTCCGCGTGGTTGCGCGCCTCCCAGGTGCGCAGCTGTGAGCGGAGCCCGGGCGTCAGGTAGAAGGACCGGAGGGCAGTGGCGAGCCTGCCGCCGCCCCCGGCCGTGACCGCGTCGATATAGGCGCCGTAGAAGTGGGCGACCTGCTGATGGGCGGGGGTGACGTGGGTGCTGCGCAGCTGCGTCGCGGGCGCCGGGGCCTGCGGCGCGGCAGCGGCGGCCGGGACCACGGAGGCGGCGGCGAGGAGAGCAGTCACGAGAAGGGTGCGGCCAGTGGTGCGGCGGCCGCGCGGGCTGGGCGCATTGCGGAGTTGGATCACGGCAGTTCCTGCCTTTCATGTGTCTCTGCCCTATTTGACCCATGCCGTGGAGGTTCGGTTGCGCGGGATGTGGACCGCGCCGTATGCAACCTTCGGATGGCCCTTTGCGTCGTACGCATGTACGTGTATGGGCTGGGCGGGGGCGAGAGTGTTCGATGGGGTGACGGAACTGCTGAGAAACAGGAATGGCGAAACCGCCGGAGACGGCGGCGCCGGACGGCGGGCGCTGGTCCGGGTGTTCGTCCTGGCGCTGGTGGCCGCCGTCGGGCTGGTGCTCGGCGGTCCCGGGGCCGGCAGTGCCGACGCCGCATCGTCCTGCGGCGGACGGCTCGCGAAGACAGTGTCGTTCTCCACGGGCGAGGTGCGCGTCTACAAGAGCCGCTCCTACGCCTGCGCGATCACGGTCGCGAAGAAGTCGGGCCCGCGCCGCGAGATGTCCGTCATGATCCAGGCGCGCGGCGGCCGGCCCGTCACCGACCGCGGCAGGTATACCAAGCAGACCGGCCGGGTGACCGTCCACGCACTGCACCGATGTGTCCGGGTCGCGGGCTCCGTCGCCGGAAGATCCGGCGCCACGGGCTGGATACTCTGCTGATACTTCTGACGATGTGACAAGAGGGTCTGTTCAGCCGGGTGTTGCACCGCTAGATTCGCGATGAATCTTGTGAATCCAGGTGAATTCCCCGGGGAGGGTGCATGCGCAAGGCGCTCAGAGGTTTCCTTTCGCTCGCGGTGCTCATAGGCACGGTGAGCGCGACGGGTGCCTCGGTCGGTGCGGCCAGTGCCGCGGACGCGACCGCGATCCGGTCCGTCGGATCCGACCGGTCCGCCGATGCGACCGCGGACATCAAGGACCGCATCCTGGCGATACCCGGGATGAGTCTGATCGAGGAGAAGCCGTACGCGGGCTACCGCTACTTCGTTCTCAACTACACCCAGCCGATCGACCACCGGAACCCGTCCAAGGGCACGTTCCAGCAGCGCATCACCCTGCTGCACAAGGACACGTCGCGCCCGACGGTCTTCTACACCAGCGGGTACAACGTCTCCACGAACCCCAGCCGCTCCGAGCCGACCCGGATCGTCGACGGCAACCAGGTCTCGCTGGAGTACCGTTTCTTCACCCCGTCCCGCCCCGCCCCCGCCGACTGGTCGAAGCTCGACATCTGGCAGGCGGCCAGCGACCAGCACCGCGTCTTCACCGCGCTGAAGCAGATCTACTCCGAGAACTGGCTGAGCACCGGCGGTTCCAAGGGCGGCATGACCGCCACGTACTTCGAGCGCTTCTACCCGAAGGACATGGACGGCGTCGTCGCGTACGTCGCGCCGAACGACGTGGTCAACAAGGAGGACTCGGCCTACGACCGCTTCTTCGAGAACGTCGGCACGAAGGAGTGCCGCGACCGGCTCGAGGGTGTGCAGCGCGAGGCGCTGATCCGCCGTGAGCCGCTGGAGAAGAAGTACAAGGAGTACGCCGAGACGAACGGCTACACCTTCAACACCGTCGGATCCCTCGACAAGGCTTACGAAGCCGTCGTCATGGACTACGTCTGGGCCTACTGGCAGTACAGCCTGCTCGCCGACTGCGACACCATCCCCGCCGATGCCAAGACCGCACCCGACCAGGCGATCTGGGACTCGATCGACAGCATCTCGGGCTTCTCCGCCTATGCGGACCAGGGCCTGAACACGTACACGCCGTACTACTACCAGGCGGGCACCCAGCTCGGTTCGCCGGACATCAAGCAGCCGTGGCTCGGCAATCTCAGCCGCTACGGGTACCAGCCGCCGCGCAACTTCGTGCCGAGCTCCATCCCGATGACGTTCCAGCCGTCGGCGATGCGCGACGTCGACACCTGGGTGAAGTACAACGCCACCCGGATGATGTGGGTGTACGGGGAGAACGACCCGTGGGGTGCGGAGCGCTTCCACCTCGGCGAGGGCGCCGAGGACAGCTACATCTACACGGTGGCCGGCGGCAACCACGGCTCCAAGGTGGCCGGTCTCGCCGACGACGAGAAGGCGAAGGCGACCGCCGACATCCTGCGCTGGGCGGGTGTCGCCCCGGCCGCCGTGCAGGCGGACCCGGCCAAGGCGAAGCCGCTCGCGCCGTACGACGCGCGGCTCGACAAGCGTGACGTGACGAGCGAGCGCAGGCAGGGCCCGGCACTGCGCCCGTAAGCAGCTCCAGGAGCAGTGAGGTGGGCTGTGCGGGCCAGGTCTGGAACGTGTCTTCAGACCCGGCGCGCGCAGCCCACCGGCCTTTCCCACCCTGCCAAACGCCGGACGCGCGGGAGGCCTTGCGTCGCTCGGGGTGGTGCGCCGGGTGGTGCGGCCTCCACCCTGTACGTCCAGTACGGCCAGTGCCGCTCCCGGAAAGCTTTGCCCCGTTGCGTCGCCCAGCACGTCGCACGCACTGGACGACGCTCCTCATGGGGCAAATACTGCCGGTCGCGGCACTAGTACTAGTACGTCAGGCCGTAGCCGACCGGGTACAGCACCTGCGTCGGATCGTCCGCCCGTTGCACCGGCACCGGCAGTCGGCCCTCCGGTGCGGCGTGGCCCGCGATCACCCGGGCCGCGGCGCGCAGTTCGACATCCGTCCAGGAGTACGCGGCCAGGCTCGCTGCGTGGGCGGGCAGCCGGGCGATGTCGTACGGGTTCCGGATCGCGATCGTGATCACCGGGACTCCGGTTGCCACGAGGGCGCTGACCAGGGTGCGCTGGGAACTGGTCGCCGAGACGTTGTACGTCCCCACGATCACCGCGTCCTTGCCCTGCGCGGCCGCCACCGCCTCGGCGATCTTCGCCTGGGTGGGCGCGGTGCCGGTGGACAGTGCGGTCGCCGCGTACCCCAGTTCGGTGAAGGCGCCGGCGAGTGTGGTGGTCGGCGGTCCGGTGGTGCCGGACGGGGAGGCGGGATCGGCGCCGACCACGAGGAGGTTCTTGTGGGAGCGGCGGGACAGCGGCAGCACCGCACCGGTGTTGGCCAGCAGTGTGGTGGTGTGCTCGGCGATCCGGTCGGCGGCGGCGAGGTGCGACCGGGTGCCGACGGCACGGTCCACGCCCTGGTGGCTGACGAACGGGTCGTCGAACAGCCCCAGCTTCGCCTTCAGCCGCAGGATGCGCAGGATCGATTCCTCGATCCTGGCCTCGCTGATCTCGCCGCTCTTCACGGCCGCCAGAACGGCGTTCCAGGAGACGTCGAGGCTCGGCGGGTTCAGCAGTTGGTCCACACCCGCCTGCAGGGCGAGGACGGGCACGCGGTCGTCGCCGTACTTCGTGCGCACCCCCTCCATGCCGAGCGAGTCGGTGACCACGACACCGTCGTAACCGAGCTCCTCGCGCAGGATGCCGGTGAGGATCGGCCGGGACAGGGTCGCCGGGTCCTCGGCAGGGTCGAGCGCGGGGACGACGATGTGCGCGGTCATGATCGCGTCGATGCCCGCGGCGATCGCGGCGCGGAACGGCGGCGCGTCCAGTTCCTCCCACTGGTCGCGGGAGTGGTGGATGTAAGGCAGACCGGAGTGGCTGTCGGTGTTGGTGTCGCCGTGGCCCGGGAAGTGCTTGGCCGTCGAGGCGATCCCGGCGCTCTGATACCCCTTCACCTGCGCGGCGACCATACCGGCCACGGCCTGCGGATCGGCGCCGAAGGACCGTACGCCGATCACCGGGTTGGCCGGGTTGACGTTGACGTCGGAGTCCGGGGCGTAGTTCTGGTTGATGCCGATCGCGGCGAGCTCGGTGCCCGCGATCTGCCCGGCCCGGCGCGCGTCGGAACGCGAACCGCCCGCACCGAGCGCCATCGCACCCGGCATCAGCGTGGCGGGCTCGCCGACGCGGCAGACGATGCCGTGCTCCTGGTCGGTGGAGATCAGGAGCGGCAGGGGCGTGGGACCGGCGAGACCGGCGCGCTGGATGCCGTTGGAGAGGTCGGCGATCTGGTGCGGGTCGCGGGTGTTGTGCGCCCAGGCGAAGTAGATGATGCCGCCGACGTGGTACTTGGCGATCATCTCGGCGGCGGTACGGACCCCGATCTCGGCCATGTTCGCGTTGATGTCGGCCTGGTCGGGCTCGGTGGCGGAGTGCCCGTACACCCGCATCACAAAGAGCTGGCCGACCTTCTCCTCCAGGCTCATCCGGGAGATGAGCTGCTTGAGGCGCTTGGTGGTGGAGGCGGAGGAGGCTGCGGAGGCGGCGAATGCCCCGGGGGCGGAGACCGCGCCGGTCGCAACCGCTGCGGCGGTCACGGCGGTGGCGGTGAGGAGGGTGCGTCTGGAGGTGCGGTGGTGCACGTGAGCTCCTTCGGCCGTGCTCAGGGGAGAGGGGGGCGGTGAAAGTAACTTCCAAGGGGCACGAATATCTAGAAAGTAACTTCCAGTCAAGGGGGCGGTCCGATAATCGGCTCGGTGACGTGCGGTCCGGCTCGGCTCGTTCGGTGAACGAGGCAGGTGCATGGCCGCAGGCCGCACCGGGGGAGGCCGTTACGCCAAGCCCGTCCCCGCCCCCCGCGCCTGAAGCGATTCCACCGCCACCGTGATCGCGGGCCGCCGGGCCGCCTCCGTGCGCCACAACGCGTACAGCCGCCGCACCGGTACGGGGTCCAGCGGCACCGCCACCACTCCCGCCGGCAACGGTCCCCGCCCCAGCCGCGGGATCATCGCGACCCCGAGACCGGCGGCGAGCAGCGCCAGTTGGGTGTGGCTCTCCTCCGCCTGGTGCCGGATGTCCGGCTCGTAGCCCGCCGCCCGCAGCGTCCGTACGAGCCAGTCGTGACAGACCGTCCCCGGCGGCTGGCAGATCCACCGCTCCTTCGCCAGCTCCTCGCGCCGCACCGCGTCCCGCCCGGCGAGGCGATGCCCCTCCGGCACCAGCAGATCGCACCGGTCGTCACCGATCACCGCCTGCGCGATGCCCTCGGGTGCGGGCAGCGGCGCGATGTCCCAGTCGTGCGCGACAGCGAGGTCGATCACGCCCTTGGCCACGAGATCGACCGACAGATGAGGGTCGACCTCGGTCAGCCGTACGTCCAGGGCGGGGTGGTCCCGGTCGAGCCCGGCCAGCACGCCGGGCAGCAGACCGCGCGCCGCGGACGCGAAGGCGCCGATCGACAGCCGGCCCGTCGGTAGCCCCCGGCGCTCCTCCAGCGTCGTCTCGGCGCGCTCCACGATTGCCAGCAACTGCTGGGCGGTGGCGGCGAGATGGAGCGCCTCCTCGGTGAGCGCGACACCGCGCCCGCGCCGCTCCAGCAGCGTCGTACGGGTCTCCCGCTCCAGCTTCGTGATCTGCTGGGAGACCGCCGACGGGGTGTAGCCGAGCGCGGCGGCGGCGCCCGCCACGGACCCGTGGACGGAGATGGCGTGCAGTGCGCGCAGCCGGGACAGATCGAGCACCGGAACCTCCCGGACCTTCCTGATTCATTAGCAACGCTCAATTCCATCATGAAGAAATCCGCGCTGGTGCTACATGGTCCCGGCGGGCGATCCTCGCTCCATGCGTCCCCTTCACATCGCCCTGGCCGCCCTGGTGGCTGCCGTCTGGGGTGTCAATTTCGTCGTCATCGAGGTCGGCCTCGGGCACTTCCCGCCGCTGCTCTTCTCCGCCCTGCGCTTCCTGGTCGCGGCGCTGCCCGCGGTCTTCTTCGTCGGGCGGCCCAAGGTCGCGTGGAAGTGGATCGTGGGCGTCGGGCTGGTCCTGGGCGTGGCGAAGTTCGGCCTGCTGTTCATCGGCATGGACCGCGGAATGCCCGCCGGTCTCTCCTCCCTGGTGCTCCAGGTACAGGCGGTCTTCACGGCCCTCTTCGCGGCCGTGGCACTCGGCGAACGGCCGGGCCGGGTAAGAGTGTTGGGGATGGGGATCGCGCTGGCCGGTATCGGGGTCGCAGCGGTGGACGAGGGCGCGAGCGGCCCCGTGCTCGCCTTCGTGCTGGTGATCGTGGCGGCAGCCTGCTGGGGCGTGTCGAACGTCCTGACCCGCAAGGCCGCCCCGCCCGACTCCCTCAACTTCATGGTGTGGGTCTCGACCGTGCCCGTCCTGCCGCTGCTCGGTCTCTCCCTCCTCTTCGAGGGCTGGGACCGCGACGCCGACGCGCTGGCCGCACTGGACTGGAGCGGCGTCGGCATCATCGTCTACGTCGCCTGGATCACCACGGTCTTCGGCTTCGGGGCGTGGGGTTTCCTGCTGCGCCACCACCCGGCGTCGTCCGTGGCCCCGTTCACCCTGCTCGTCCCGGTCTTCGGGATGTCCTCGGCCGCGCTGTTCCTCGGCGAGTCGGTGAGCCCGCTGCGGTGGTGCGCCGCGGCGCTGCTGGTGGGCGGGGTGGCGCTCACGTCACTGGCGGGGGCGCGGCGGACGCGGGCCGCGGCGACGGAGACGGAGACGCCGGAACCTCACCCCGCGCGCGCCTGAACCCGGGCCGGCCCTTACGGCCTTCCCCGGCCGTTACGGCCTCCCCCGCGGTAGGGAGTGGGCTCCCGACGCCCTGCGACTCCGCTTGCCGCGTTGTCGTCGGTCACCGACGCTCCGCGTCGACTCCCTCCTCCGCCTTGCAATCGAAGCCGCAGGACGCCGCTCGCTGATCCACTCCCTACCGCGGGGGAGGCCGTTACTGCCTGGGCGCGCCCAGGCGGAGCAGGTGCTCGCGCCCCGCGCTCAGCAGTCCCGGCAGCTCGGCCGCGTCCGGGTGCCAGCGCTTCTCGTACTCCCAGCAGACCCAGCTGTCCGCGTCCAGCGTGTCCAGGCAGGCACCCAGCGGCAGCACCCCGGCCCCGAGCGCCAACGGTTCGGTGTCCTCCGCAGATGCGATGTCCTTGACCTGTACGTATCCCAGGTGCGGGGCGAGCACCGCATGGCTCGCGGCCGGCTCCTCGCCCGCCAGCCAGGTGTGCATGATGTCCCACAGTGCACCGACCTGCCGGTGCCCGACCGTCCCCGCGATCCGGGCCACATCGGCACCGGCCCGGTGCGAGTCATGGGTCTCCAGCAGGATCCGTACGCCCAGGTCGGCGGCGTAGGGGGCGGCGGCGCCCAGCCGGCGGGCGGCGTTCGCATCGGCCACCTCCGGGTCCAGCCCGCCGCCACCGGGGAAGACCCGGACGTGGGAGGCGCCCAGATCCCGCGCCAGCTCCACCAGCCCGGCGAGCTCGTCCAGCACCGGCCGGTCGTCTCCCTCGGCGGCGACCCGGACGTACCCGGCGACGGTCAGGATCTCGACGTCGCCCCTCTTGAACTCCTCGGCCACGTCGGCACGTTCGGCCGAGGAGAGCCCCGGGTGCACCGGCTCCTCGGGGTGGGCGCGCAGCTCCACCCCCTGGTAGCCGTGGTCGACGGCGAGCCGGATGACGTCGGCGATCGGCATCCCCGGTACTCCGAGGGTCGAGAAAGCGAGCTTCACGATTGCGAATTCCTTCCGTCGGTACGTGCCCCTGCGTCTGACGGACCGGATGTTCCTGCCGGACCGGACAGCGGCCCGCACATCATCGGCCCACGGCACGCGGTACGTGTATCCCCGACCGGGTGGCGGAATCAGCGGTCCCCGTCGTCGACGGGGAAGCCGTCGGTCCTGACCACGATCTCCCGGCCTTCGAGCGGCAGGACGAGATCTTGGCCGAAGGGCACCACATCGTCGTCGCGGTACGTGCCGGTGCGCGTCGGGTGCTGGTAGACGGTGCAGGAACCCGCCGAGGGGTCGATGATCACGTAGACAGGGATGCTGCACTCGGCATACATCCGGAACTTCTTGCTGAAGTCGTTGTCCTGGTTGCTCTTGGACACGACCTCCAGCACCGCTTCCAGACTGTGCCATTCGTACCGGCCGCGACTGTTGCGCTCGGAGCCCGGGGCGATGATCGCGAGGTCGGGTGCGTAGCCGTACAGACTGGACGGGAAGTCGATCATCACGTCCGAGAGGATGTCGCCATGACCGGCGAGCTGCCGCTCGATCTGCGGCGCCGCCTTGAGAATGACCTTCCACTGGCTCTCGCCCTGCGGCGTCATGGTGATCTTCCCGTCCGTGATCTCGACGCGGTAGCCGCGGGGCAGGTCGACGCCGTCCAGCGCGTCCCAGGCGCTGGCGGTGTCCATGGGCGGGGACGTCATGCGGGCCTCCCGAATGCCGGTTACTTCACGATATCGCGGAGGTCACTTCCGCGGCGGCGCCGTCGACCCCCGCACCATCAGCTCCGCCGCGATCGTCGCGATGCCTCCGGGCGGCGGCGTCTCCCGGCCCATCGCCAGCCGGCCGGCCCGCGCCCCCGCCTCGAACAGCGGCAGCCGTACGGTCGTCAGGGCCGGGACCGCGTCCACCGAGAACGGCAGGTCGTCGAAACCGGCCACGGAGATGTCCTCGGGGATACGCAGACCGCGGTCCCGGATCGCCGCGCTCGCGCCCAGGGCCACGGTGTCGTTGGCAGCGACGATCGCCGTCACCTCCGGTTCGCGGCGCAGGAGTTCGAGCGTCGCGTCGTAACCTGACCGGCGGTCGTACGGTCCGTGCACGGTGAGACGATCCTCGTCCCGGGCATCTGCGAGGCGCCCTTGTGTGGTCGTGTCGTCCCGGTACAGGCCCGCCGCCGCCATCGCGTCGCGGTGCCCTTCCAGCCGGTGGCGTGTCGTCGTCCGCTCCACCGGGCCCGCGACATAGCCGATCCGCCGGTGGCCGAGCGTCAGCAGATGCTCGGTGAGGCGCCGGCCGCCGCCCCGGTTGTCGAAGGCGAGCGCCGCCACGACCGCTTCGCCCTCGGGCAGCGGCGGCCGCCCGCACAGCACCACCCTGGTCCCGGCGTCCGCGAGTTTCGCCAGCTTCGCCGCCATCGCCGCCTGGTGCGCCGGGTCCTCCACCGCGCCGCCGGTGAGAATGACGGCCGCGGCGCGCTGACGCTGGAGCAGGGTGAGGTAGGTGAGTTCGCGTGCGGGGGAGCCGCCGGTGTTGCAGACGACGGCGAGCTTCTCGCCCCCGGCCCGCCCGGAACCGTCGCCCGTCCCGCCGATCTCGGTCTGCGCCGCCCCGGCCATGATTCCGAAGAACGGGTCGGCGATGTCGTTGACCAGAATGCCGACCAGGTCGGACGTGGCGGCGGCGAGCGAGCTGGCGGGTCCGTTGAGCACGTAGTCCAGGTCATCCACCGCGCGCAGCACCCGCTCCCGGGTGGACGCCGCCACCGGGTAGTTGCCGTTGAGCACACGGGACACGGTGGCGGGCGACACCCGGGCGCGAGCCGCCACGTCCGCGAGGGTGACTGTCATCGCTTCCTCCGAGGGTTTTGGACGGAGCCCTCTTGTCCGGGCCGCTGTCGGCAGGCTAGCGTTTTACCGCATAGAAAGCGCTTGCTACGGCTGTATGGAGGAAACTTCGTGACACGCAGGACAGTGCGCATCGCCATGAACGGCGTCACGGGTCGCATGGGGTACCGGCAGCACCTGGTGCGCTCGATCCTCGCGATCCGCGAGCAGGGCGGCCTCGACCTCGGCGGCGGCGAGGTGCTGTGGCCCGAACCCGTCCTCGTCGGCCGCCGCGCCCACGCGCTGGAGGAACTCGCCGACCGGCACGGTCTGACCGAGTGGTCGACCGACCTCGACGCGGTCCTCGCGGACGAGCGCATCGACATCTACTTCGACGCCCAGGTCACGTCGGCCCGCGTCGAAGCGATCAAGAAGGCGATCGCCGCGGGCAAGCACATCTACACCGAGAAGCCCTCCGCCACGGACGTCGAGGGAGCCCTGGAGCTGGCCCGCCTCGCCAAGGACGCCGGGATCAAGCACGGCGTCGTCCAGGACAAGATCTTCCTGCCGGGCCTGCTGAAGCTGAAGCGCCTCATCGACGGCGGCTTCTTCGGCGAGATCCTCTCCGTGCGCGGCGAGTTCGGCTACTGGGTCTTCGAGGGCGACTGGCAGGAGGCCCAGCGCCCCTCCTGGAACTACCGTGCCGAGGACGGCGGCGGCATCGTCGTCGACATGTTCCCGCACTGGGAGTACGTGCTCCACGAGCTGTTCGGCCAGGTCAAGACCGTTCAGGCGCACGTCCGGACGCACATCCCGCAGCGCTGGGACGAGCAGGGCAAGCCGTACGCCGCCACCGCCGACGACGCCGCCTACGGCATCTTCGAGCTGGCCGGTGGTGCCGTCGCCCAGATCAACTCCTCCTGGGCCGTCCGCGTCAACCGCGACGAACTCGTCGAGTTCCAGGTCGACGGAACGCACGGCTCCGCCGTCGCCGGGCTGCGCAACTGCCGCGTCCAGCACCGCTCGGCCACCCCCAAGCCGGTCTGGAACCCCGACCTCCCGGTCACCGAGTCGTTCCGCGACCAGTGGCAGGAAGTCCCCGACAACGCCGTCTTCGACAACGGCTTCAAAGCCCAGTGGGAGCTCTTCCTCCGCCACATCGTGCTCGACGAGCCCTACACCTGGGACCTGATGGCCGGCGCCCGCGGTGTCCAGCTCGCCGAGCTCGGGCTCAAGTCCTCCGCCGAGGGCCGACGCCTGGACGTACCGGAGCTGACGCTGTGACGATCCATCTCCCGCAGGGCGCGTACGAACCCCGCACCACCCCGCTCGACCTCGCACCGGCCCGGGCTCCGCTCGCCTCCCGCACGGTCTTCTCCGCCGCCCATGTCGTCGCCGACCCGCACGCCGACATCAGCCCCGACGACCCCGCGGCCGTCGACTGGGACGCCACCCTCGCCTTCCGCCGCCACCTGTGGTCGCACGGCCTCGGCGTCGCCGAAGCCATGGACACCGCCCAGCGCGGCATGGGCCTGGACTGGGGCGGCGCCGCCGAGCTCATCCGCCGCTCCGCCGCCGAGGCGAAGGCGGTCGGCGGCCGGATCGCATGCGGGGTCGGCACCGACCAGCTTCCCGCAGGGCCCGCCACGCTCGCCGAGGTGAAGGCCGCGTACGAGGAGCAGCTCACCCTCGTCGAGGAGAGCGGTGCCCAGGCCGTCCTGATGGCGTCCCGCGCCCTCGCCGCCGCGGCGAACGGCCCCGAGGACTACCTGGAGACGTACGCACACCTGCTCCGCCAGGCCTCGGAGCCGGTCGTCCTGCACTGGCTCGGCCCGATGTTCGACCCCGCGCTGGAGGGCTACTGGGGTTCGTCGGACCTCGACGCCGCCACCGACACCTTCCTGAAGGTCATCGCCGAACACCCCGACAAGGTCGACGGCATCAAGATCTCGCTCCTCGACGCCGAGCGTGAGATCGACGTACGCCGCCGCCTTCCCGGCGGGGTCCGCTGCTACACCGGCGACGACTTCAACTACCCGGAGCTGATCGCGGGCGACGACCAGGGCTTCAGCCACGCCCTGCTCGGCATCTTCGACCCGCTCGGCCCGTTGGCCGCCCACGCGGTACGCGTCCTGGACACCGGGGACGTGAAGGGCTTCCGCGAACTCCTCGACCCCACGGTCGCGCTGTCCCGGCACCTCTTCCAGGCTCCCACCCGCTTCTACAAGACGGGCGTGGTCTTCCTCGCCTGGCTGGCCGGCCACCAGGACCACTTCACGATGGTCGGCGGCCTCCAGTCCGCCCGCTCAATGCCCCACCTGGCGAAGGCGTACGAACTCGCCGACCGGCTGGGCCTGTTCCCCGACCCGGAGCTGGCCGAATCCCGGATGCGCGCCCTGCTCACGGTGGGTGGAGGTGTCCGGTGACGGACCTGTCGCGCCTGAGCATCAACCAGGAGACCATCAAGCAGTGGTCGCTGCCCGAGCTCACCGAGGGCTGCGTCAAGGCGGGCATCGACAAGGTCGGCCTGTGGCGGGCACCTGTCCAGGAGTACGGAGTCGAGCGCACCGCTCAGCTCCTGAAGGACGCGGACCTGACCGTCACCAGCCTCTGCCGGGGCGGCTTCTTCACCGCGCTCGACCCGGCCGAACGGGCCCGCGCCCTGGACGACAACCGCGCCGCGATCGACGAGGCGGCAGCCCTGTCCACCGACACCCTGGTCCTCGTCTCCGGCGGCCTCCCGCCCGGCAGCCGCGATCTCCACGGCGCCCGCGAACGCGTCGCGGAAGCGCTTGCCGAGCTGGGCCCGTACGCGGGGGAACGCGGCGTACGCCTGGCGATCGAACCGCTGCACCCGATGTTCGCCTCGGACCGCTGTGTCGTCTCCACCCTGTCGCAGGCCCTGGACATCGCGGAGCGCTTCCCGGCGGAGCAGGTCGGCGTGGTCGTCGACACCTACCACATCTGGTGGGACGACCAGGCGGCCGCACAGATCGCGAGGGCGGGGGAGGGCGGCCGTATCCACTCGTTCCAGCTGGCGGACTGGATCACCCCGCTCCCGGCGGGCGTACTCGTCGGACGGGGCCAACTCGGCGACGGGAGCATCGACTTCCGCGCATTCCGCGAGACGGTCGAGGCCACCGGCTTCGACGGACCGATCGAAGTGGAGATCTTCAACGAGGACCTGTGGGCGCGCGACGGCGCCGAAGTCCTCGCGGAGGTCGCGGCGCGGTACGTCGAGCACGCCTGCTGACAGCGGGTTCGAATCGACCAGGCAAAGACATCGCAAAGGGATGCAACCCTTCTGCGCCCTGCCGGGTCGTATCTTGCGTCGGGAGCTTCCGGGGAGGGATCCGGGGGGATCGGGAAGCCCTGATGGGGGGAAAGCGAGGGGGGTCCGGTCTTCTGACCGGACCCCGTTTCGTCTCCCGGGACACAGCTCCGGGGCCGCGGGCCCCACGGACCGGCCCGGCCTTCGCCTCCGGGACCTTGATCCTTCCGCCCGCGTGGGCGACGGCGCGAGGGTGCCCCTCAGCATCGCCGCCATCCGCGCCCGGTTCACCAGGGACCCTGGGCGGGGCAACCGGCCCCCTGCACCGGTCTCAGTGGGTCACCACCGGTCGCCGACGCGCACCTTGTCCCACCGTTTCTTGGATATGCACAGCTCGTGCGCGTCGTCGTCCAGCTCGATCTGCCAGCACGCCGGACGCCGGTGCGAGACACGGTGGGTACCGGTCCGCACCGTGCGGCACGACTTCTTGGTCGTGCCGTTGCTCCGGGATGTGGTGCACTCCCTCTTCGTGACCGGCTCGGTCTTCCACGTGGTGCGGGCCGCCTTGTATTCCTTCTCGGTTATCGTGCCGTGCACCTCGCTGCTGCCGCAGGAGGTCAGCAGCAGTACGGCCACGGGCACCGCGGCCAGGGCGGCGATCCGGCGGAAAGGCATGGGCAGGTCCTCTGCAACAAAGGGGGCGATGCCGGGCCGGGTCGGGAAGGTGGCGACGGCGCTGGTCAGCGCAGAATCATAGGGACGGCCGCCTGCACTCCGCCACTGATCGCCGAGCCTTTCGCGGCCTCGTCATCGACGACTCCGCACGGCGGCCGCATGCGACACTTCCGGGCCATCCGTGGGGCGGTACGGAGCGCCTGACGCAGTACACGCCGTTCCCCCGTGCAGATGCTTGACGTGTTGACGCCCGAGATCTGTGGTGCCGGGGGAACGGCGTGCGGTTCACTGTGCGGAAGGGGGGTTCGAGGCCGGTGGCCGTCGAGATCGGCGTTGTCGCCGGCTGATCAGTAGGCCGAGTTGACGTTGTCGATCGAGCCGTAGCGGTGGGCCGCGTAGTTGCAGGCGGCGGTGATGTTGGCGACCGGGTCGTAGATGTTCCACGAGGTGCCGGGGACGTGGTACGCCTTGAAGGTCGGGTCTATGACCTGGAGCAGACCCTTGGACGGGATGCCCTTGGCGGCATTCGAGTCCCAGTTGTTGATGGCGTTCGGGTTGCCGCTCGACTCGCGCATCAGGTTGCGGTGGATCCCCTCGTAGGAGCCCGGGATGCCCTGCGCCCGCATGATCTCCAGTGACGTGTTGATCCAGGTGCTGACACTGCCGCCGGACTGGGCAGGGGCGGCGGCCGAGGCGACCGGTGCGCTGACGAGAGAACCGGCGACGACTGCGGCGCCGGCGGCGACCATGCCCAGCGAAACCTTCTTGGTCTGGGTCATGTGAGCGAACTTCTTGGACATCGCGGAGATCTGCATCGGAAATTACCTCTTCCGTCGGGATGCCAAGAATTCTTAAACGGGGCTTAAGTTCCGGTCAATGAGCCTCATTACTATCGAGATACGTACAAGGAACGAGCAACAGTGTCCGAAATGGCCGCAAACGGGCGACAAGGCGGCCTCTTTGCCCTACTAAGTCGTATCATGGTGACGCGCACCATATCGCCCACGTCACACGACAGAAGCATCAAATCGCCTCAAAATGGACATGGGTATATTGCCCACGCCAACCGAAAAGCCCTCTATTCGAGCCGTGTGATGAATAAAAAGCGCGGAGTAATGAGAGTGTGGTCGGCCCATTCGAAAAGCGGCCTGGGGGTGCCCGCGGAGGCGGCCTCAACGGAGATGGCGAGTGAAGGCCTCGTCATGAGTCCGGTCATCGTCGACCCGGCGCCGGACGATGCCTCGCGGACCCTCGCGGGCAGGGGCGGCCGTCGCTGATCTTCGTGTAGTACACGATCTCGTCCTCGGCGTCCGGGGCATCGAGCCTTGCTGAGGCAGGCGTACGGGCGGGGGGTGGTGAGAACCGCGCCGCTGAGATCCACGAACTCCTCATGTAACAGCGCGGTGGAGCGTACTGCGTCGACAGGCCCGAGGATCTCACCCACCGCTCACACTGGGGCCCGCAACCTCCAGAAATCAAGATGACGCGGCCTCACTCCGTCCGGCGCGCATCGCCGAGCGCGGGTTGTCTAGTTCCAGACAATGCCAGTTTCGGACAGTCACAAGGCATTCACCACAGCGTCACTGGGCTTACACACTGGGCCCGCCTGCTTGCCCTTGCAGGCACCTTCGAAAAGGAGTCCCTGTGAAGAAGACCGCCTCCATGGCAGTCAGCCTGGCGATCGCCGCGACCTGTGCCCTCGGTGTGGCGCTCCCCGCGCACGCCGCTGACGCGACTGGGACCGCGACCGCCGGCAGCCAGTCGCTCCAGTCGGCCATCGACACCTCCACGTTGCCTCCGCGACTCAAAGCCCTTGCCGACGAGATCCTGGCGAAGCTGCCCGCCGACTGGCAGTCCCGCGCCGAGGCTGCTGCCGCGAAGTACGGCATTGACGATTCGCAGTGGAGCGAGATGCGCGACAGCGTGATCAATCCCGACGACCACCAGTGCCCGTCGACCGGGCTCAAGACCTGGGCCCGCTCCCTCCTCATGGGCGCCGAGGATCCCTTCGCCATCTTCATGCTCTCGATCTTCGATGGTTTCAACCTCCCCACCTACGACGCGCTGATCTTCGGCACGGAGTCGGAGTCCAACAAGTTCGGTGCCAACGGTGAGTACACCCAGAAGCTCACCTCAGAGATGAAGAACCTCAAGCGGTTCTGGGACATCAACTCGGCGGACATCCAGCTGATACCCCTGCACGGGGCCGATGTCTTCTCCAGCCCCCAGCGGGTTGCTCGCACGCTTTCCGTGCTGTACGGCGGGACGCCGGAGTCCCAGCTCGACCTGGCCGAGATGTTCATCGAGCTCGTCAACATGGAACCCATCCTGAAGGGCGGTGCCAACCCGATCTTCTCCTTCAACGCCTTCGCCTACAGCGAGAAGCGTGACCCGGAACCGACAGGCGTCTCCGACAGGATCATCATGGGTGACGGCATCCTGCAGGGCATGTCAGCCGTGGGTCTGGGCGATGTCGCTCCGCGGGCGATCGAGGCCCACGAGTTCGGCCACCACGTGCAGTACGCGAACGACCTGTTCGTGAGCGACCTGCCCGCTCCTGAGGCCACCCGCCGTACCGAGCTCATGGCCGACGCGTTCGGGACGTACTACCTGACCCACGCCCGCGGCGAGGCGCTGAACACCAAGCGTCTTCTGGGCTCTGAGCAGTCGTTCTACGAGGTGGGCGACTGCGGCTTCGACAACCCGGGCCATCACGGCACGCCGAACCAGCGGCTCGCCGCGTCCAGTTGGGCGGCGAGCGTGGCCAACGACGCGTCGAACCAGGGCCACATCCTGCCGTCGCTCAAGTTCGCCGGGCAGTTCGAGGCCAAGCTTTCCGACCTGGTCAAGCCGGACGCCGGCTGACGCTGCAGTTCGACCGCAGCACGCGCTCCCTCGAGCGGCCGAAGATCTGCATGGGGCGGGCCGGATCCCCACCGGCCCGCCCCACGTGCCCGTCACGTGTGGGCGATGTCGCCGACACAAGGGCACAGGAAGGAGCAGACGACCGGGTATGCGGGCGATACCGCGGTCTTCGGCCTGGACGAAGGTTCAAAGGACGGTTCAAAGCCAGCCCTGGCGGCTGGCCTGGACACCGAGCTGGAACCGGGTCTGGCTACCGAGTGCCTCCTGCAGGCGGGCAACGCGTCGGGTGACGGTCCGTTCGCTCACCCCAAGCTCACGGGCGATCGACTCATCGGTGAGCCCGGCGCTGAGGTAGCCCAGGAGCTGTCGCGTCTCGTTCGTCGGACGGGCCCAGCCCTCGGTGGGCTCGCCGGCCCGAGGAAGCGGGACGGCTATCCGCCAGTACGACTTGAAGACTCCGATCAGCCCATCCAGCAGGCCTGATGGCTGGACGATGACGCTGTGGTGTCCCGCGCGGTCCGGCGCGACGACGGACAACACGGCCAGACGATCGTCACAGAGCAGCAGATTCATCGCGAGGTCAGGAAAGACCCGCGCCTGCTCCCCGCGGTCGACGCACGCGTGCGCCGCCTCCAAGGCCTTGGGCTCCTGCAGGATGTCGACGCTGTACACCACTCGGTAGGCGACCCCGCGGGCCAGGGCATCCAAGGCTCCGGTGTCGACCTCCGGCACACGCTCACCCCCGCCCACCGGCCCGATCGACAGCGCGCGCACCTCTGCCACTGCCTCGTTGTGGACCCGTTGCTGGATCACGTCAGGGCTGTGGGAGGTGTCGACGACCTCGATGTAGCTCGATCCCGAGGTGTGATCGAGCCAGAAACGAGATAGGAGCGTCGCACTCTCGTGGGCGATCCGGGCCTCTCGTGCGCGCCGCTCGGCTATGGCCTCCAGCACTGCGCGAGGGGGCTGGGCGGTCAGCCTGTCATTCGTGCGGGACACCAAGCCGATAGCGGCGAGCTCGTCGACCGCGTGGTGCAACCCTTCGTCAGGCGATCCGGCCCGCGCCAGCCGACCGGCGAGCCTCACCGGGGTCAGCGGACCGTGCTCCACGAGCGCGAGGTAGGCAGCCTCAGCTGTCATGGAGAGGCCGAGATCCTGCAGTGGGCGCATTTTGGGTATGTCACTCCCAACCAGCGGCGCCGCACGGCGCCCGTCACTGCCCCATTCCCACGGGGGACTGTCCATCTGCCGGATGGCCGTCACCCTAACATCACATGATCATGTGGCGGCCGAGCTGGAAGCCGGAACGCGAAAACGGCCGCGGCTGTGGCCGAAGCTGTCGCCGATGCGGATGACGTTGTCGCCTGCGGTGCCGCCGACATGGGCTGCTTTGTCGGCGGCAGGCGACGGCGACCAGACCGATGCCGCTGAGGAGCGCGCCTCGCCTCCGGTCCAGTACCGAGTGCGCCGTGAGGGCGCCGACCAACACCTCGTTGAACAGTGCCGCGTCCGAGCGCTGGTAGCGTCGAAATTAGGGAATCCAGCTCTCCGGCCAGGGGTCCTTACTTGGAGGACCTGACGGCAACCCCGTCAGGTCCGTGACCGTAACGGGGCCGCTGTGCTGCCGTGAACGCCTCAGGCGGAGAGCTCGCCTTGCTTGACCGCGGCGACGAAAGCCGACCAATCACCCGTGGAGAAGACGAGCGCGGGGCCGTTGACGGCCTTGCTGTCGCGAACGGGCACGTGGGTGTAGCCGCGCGCGACCTCAAGGCATTCGCCCTGACCGCCGCCGCTGTAGCTGGACTTGAACCACCCGGTGAGCGTGGTCGAGTCGGAGACGATGTGCTCACTGCTGGCCATGTTCGTGCTCCTCCGCTGCCGCCCGCACAAGGGCCACTGATTCCTGGTGCGACATCGCATCGCTCAAGGCGAGATCGTAGGCCGTCTGACTGGCTCTCACCAGAGCTGGATCATCCATCAAGTGCCCTGTCAGCAAGCCCTCGACGTATGAGACCGGCGCCGAGTCCTCAAAGCCCAGAAGTGATACCAGGCTCTCCAGGAGTGCGTGGGCGCCCACTCCGAACGGCAGTACATGGAGCCGCAGCCGTCCCGCGTCGGCCATGTCCGCGATCTTGCGCAGCTGCTCCGCCATGACCTGCGGTCCGCCGACCTGACGCCTGAGCACGGCCTCGTCCAGCATGGTCCACAGAACAGGGTTCAACGGGCCGTCGAGGATGTGGGCACGCTCGGTCCGGATGACGACATCTCTGTCAAGGTCCTCCTGCCGATGGTTCGGCCGGTACGCGCGAAAGAGCGCACGCGCGTAGCCCTCCGTCTGGAGCAGGCCGGGGACCAGGGAGAGCGCGAACTGCTGGATCAGGGTTGCCTGCCGCTCCAACTCCGCCATCACCGCGAAGTGATCGGCGTACTTCGTCTCCAGGTCCTCCAGCCAGCGGGCAAAGAACCCGTCCGTCTCCAGCGCGCGGTCGATGCGCTGCGCGTCATCCGGGTTGGGCAGCCGTCTCCCCGCCTCGAAGTGGCTGATGAGTGTCGGCGAGCAGACGACCTGATCGCCCAGTGCCTCCTGGGTCAGACCGGCCGCCGCTCTCCGTAGCCGCAACTCATCCCCGTACTTCTCCCTAGGCGTGCGCGGCTTGCGGTTCATCGCCATGCGACCAACTCCCTTACCTGACCGGCGTGCTGTCAAGCCCGAACCCCTGGCAGCGTAACCAGGTGCGACCCCAGTCTGTGATGAGTTCGCTACAGAACGCATTCGTTCGTGGGTAATTCAGAGGGAGAGCACGCCGACATGAAGGATCTCGTCCGCCGGTTCACCGAGTCGCTGGTGCGGCTGGTACGCCCGGTTTCCGTACACGTCCATCCGTACTCCTGCGTATACGTGGCGGGTCCCACCGCCCGCCGTACCGGAGAGCGTCCGCCGCGCGGGGAGGACAGCCCGCTGGTCCGTCCGTACGTCGAAGCACACGAGCGCCGGGTGGCCGAGGAGCGGCGGCGGCGTGTGCGGCGGAGTGGGGTGCGGATCGCCGTGTACGGGGTGAACGTCGATCCCCGGCTCATGCGCGGGACGGGGGCGGCGGCATGAGCGCGGGGGAGAGCGAGCCGGGATACTTCCGGCTTCTGCCGTGGGCGGGTGAGCAGGGCAAGCCCTGTTACGTACTGAGCGACGCGACCGGGCGCGTGTCCCGGGTCGCGGACACCGTCGAGAGCATTCAGCTCGGCATGGCGGGCGATCTGCTCGGGCATGCCGCCGAACTGCTGGCGGACAACCGCGCCGGTGCCGTCGAGCTCCGCTTCCTCTCCGGGCGGCTGAGCGAGTCGTTGCGGGATGTCATGCGGATCGCGGAGAGCCGGGGCGCGCGGCTGGAGGAGCTGGGGCCGTGACTGCGTGTGTGGGGTGTCGGTGGCGCCCGATACCGTCGAACCATGTCCAACATGGCCGTCCTTGAAGGTGTGCTTGAGCGCATCACGTACGCGAACGAGGAGAACGGGTACACGGTCGCCCGCGTCGACACGGGTCGGGGCGCGGGTGATCTGCTGACCGTCGTCGGTTCGCTGCTGGGTGCGCAGGTCGGCGAGTCGCTGCGGATGGAGGGGCGCTGGAGCTCGCACTCCCAGTACGGCAAGCAGTTCACGGTGGAGAACTACACGACCGTGCTGCCCGCCACCATCCAGGGCATCCGCCGCTATCTCGGCTCCGGGCTGATCAAGGGCATCGGCCCGGTGATGGCCGACCGGATCACGACGCATTTCGGCGTCGACACGCTCGACATCATCGAGCAGCAGCCGAAGCGGCTGGTCGAGGTTCCGGGGCTCGGGCCGAAGCGGACGAAGATGATCGCCGCCGCCTGGGAGGAGCAGAAGGCGATCAAGGAGGTGATGGTCTTCCTCCAGGGTGTGGGCGTCTCCACCTCCATCGCCGTCCGTATCTACAAGAAGTACGAGGACGCGTCGATCTCCGTCGTCAAGAACCAGCCCTACCGGCTGGCCGCAGACGTCTGGGGCATCGGATTTCTGACCGCCGACAAGATCGCGCAGGCGGTCGGTATCCCGCACGACAGTCCGGAGCGGGTCAAGGCGGGGCTGCAGTACGCGCTGTCGCAATCCACCGACCAGGGGCACTGCTTCCTCCCGGAGGAGCGGCTGATCGCCGACGCGGTCAAGCTGCTCCAGGTCGATACGGGGCTGGTCATCGAGTGCCTCGCCGAACTTGCCGAGGATCCGGAGGGCGTCGTACGGGAGAAGGTGCCGTCGCCCGAGGGCGGCGAGCCGATCACCGCCATTTATCTCGTACCGTTCCACCGCGCCGAGGTCGCTCTCGCCGCGCAGGTGCAGAGGCTGCTGCGGACCCCCGAGGACCGGCTGCCGGCCTTCCAGGACGTGGACTGGGACAAGGCGTTGACGTGGCTCGCCGGTCGTACCGGGGCGACGCTCGCCCCCGAGCAGGAGGCGGCTGTACGGCTCGCGCTCAGCCGGAAGGTCGCCGTGCTGACCGGCGGACCCGGCTGCGGCAAGTCGTTCACGGTCCGCTCCATCGTCGAGCTGGCCCGCGCCAAGCGCGCAAAGGTCGTTCTGGCCGCACCCACCGGGCGGGCCGCCAAACGGCTGTCCGAGCTGACCGGCGCCGAGGCGTCCACCGTGCACCGGCTGCTGGAGCTGAAGCCGGGCGGGGACGCGGCCTACGACCGGGACCGTCCGCTGGACGCCGATCTCGTCGTCGTCGACGAGGCGTCGATGCTCGATCTGCTGCTCGCCAACAAGCTGTTCAAAGCCGTGGCACCCGGTGCCCATCTGCTGCTTGTCGGGGATGTCGACCAGCTGCCGTCGGTCGGCGCGGGGGAGGTGCTGCGCGATCTGCTCGCCGAGGGCGGACCCGTTCCCGCGGTCCGGCTGACGACGATCTTCCGGCAGGCCCAGCAGTCCGGTGTCGTCACCAACGCCCACCGGATCAACTCCGGGACGCCGCCGCTCACCCAGGGCCTGAGTGACTTCTTCCTCTTCGTCGAGGACGAGACGGAGGAGGCGGGCGTCCTCGCGGTGGACGTCGCCGCCCGTCGCATTCCGGCCAAATTCGGCCTCGACCCGAGGCGTGACGTCCAGGTCCTCGCCCCCATGCACCGCGGTCCGGCCGGCGCGGGCACGCTCAACGGACTCCTGCAGCAGGCCATCACCCCGGCCCGCCCCGACCTGCCCGAGAAACGGATGGGGGGCCGGGTCTTCCGGGTCGGCGACAAGGTCACCCAGATCCGAAACAACTACGACAAGGGGGAGAACGGCGTCTTCAACGGCACGGTCGGCGTCGTCACCTCGCTCGACCTCGATGAACAGCGGCTGACGGTCCTCACCGACGAGGACGAGGAGATCCCGTACGACTTCGACGAGCTGGACGAGCTGGCCCACGCGTACGCCATGACGATCCACCGCTCCCAGGGCAGCGAGTACCCGGCCGTCGTCATCCCCGTCACCAAGAGCGCCTGGATGATGCTCCAGCGGAACCTGCTGTACACGGCCGTGACGAGGGCCAAGAAGCTCGTCGTTCTGGTCGGCTCCCGGCAGGCGATCGGCCAGGCGGTCCGCACGGTTTCCGCCGGCAGACGCTGTACGGCGCTGGATTACCGGCTGCGTGGAGGGGCGAGCGGAGGATCAGCGGAAAAATGATCGATCAAATCGGTGGCAAACATCACGGAGCCCTTCCGGAACCGGAGTCAAGGGGGCAGGATGAGTAATCTGGCGGCACTCAGTGCCGTCAGTAGGTCCAATGGACGACCCCGAGTGCACTCTCCTGAGCCAAATGGAGGAGGGTGGAGACAGTCAGGGAATCTCGAAGTAGAGCCACTACGTCGGTGAGGGATGACGTGAGCGACAACTCTGTAGTACTGCGGTACGGCGATGGCGAGTACACCTACCCGGTGATCGACAGCACCGTCGGCGACAAGGGCTTCGACATCGGGAAGCTCCGGGCCAATACCGGCCTGGTGACGCTGGACAGCGGATACGGCAACACCGCCGCATATAAATCCGCCATCACCTACCTTGACGGCGAGCAGGGCATCCTGCGGTACCGCGGCTATCCCATCGAGCAGCTCGCCGAGCGCTCGACGTTCCTGGAAGTCGCGTACACGCTCATCAACGGTGAGCTTCCCAAGGTCGACCAGCTGTCGACCTTCAAGAACGAGATCACCCAGCACACGCTGCTGCACGAGGACGTCAAGCGGTTCTTCGACGGCTTCCCGCGCGACGCCCACCCGATGGCCATGCTGTCCTCGGTCGTCAGCGCGCTGTCCACGTTCTACCAGGACAGCCACAACCCGTTCGACGAGGAGCAGCGCCACCTCTCGACGATCCGCCTGCTGGCCAAGCTGCCGACGATCGCCGCGTACGCGTACAAGAAGTCGATCGGTCACCCCTTCGTCTACCCGCGCAACGACCTCGGGTACGTCGAGAACTTCCTGCGGATGACCTTCTCGGTCCCCGCCCAGGAGTACGAGCTGGACCCGGTCGTCGTCTCCGCGCTCGACAAGCTGCTCATCCTGCACGCGGACCACGAGCAGAACTGTTCGACCTCCACCGTGCGTCTGGTCGGCTCCTCGCAGGCGAACATGTTCGCCTCGATCTCCGCCGGTATCTCGGCGCTGTGGGGCCCGCTGCACGGTGGCGCCAACCAGTCGGTGCTGGAGATGCTCGAGGGCATCCAGGCCAATGGCGGCGACGTCGACTCCTTCATCCGCAAGGTGAAGAACAAGGAGGACGGCGTCCGGCTGATGGGCTTCGGCCACCGCGTCTACAAGTCCTTCGACCCGCGCGCCAAGATCATCAAGGCTGCGGCCCACGACGTGCTGTCGGCGCTCGGCAAGTCCGACGAGCTGCTCGACATCGCGCTGAAGCTGGAGGAGCACGCGCTCTCCGACGAGTACTTCGTCGCGCGCAACCTCTACCCCAACGTGGACTTCTACACGGGTCTGATCTACCGGGCCATGGGCTTCCCGACCGAGATGTTCACCGTGCTCTTCGCGCTCGGCCGGCTCCCCGGCTGGATCGCCCAGTGGCACGAGATGATCAAGGAGCCGGGATCCCGCATCGGCCGCCCGCGCCAGATCTACACCGGCGAGGTCCTGCGCGACTTCGTCCCGGTCGAGAGCCGCTGAATCCCGCAGCACCCCTGCACCACCCCGGCCGCTGCGGCCGGGCTGCCTTCGCCCCGCGTACCGCGCTTTCGCACAGAGCGCGGTGTCCGGGGCGATTCGCGTATCCGGCCCGCCCCCGCATGGAGCGAGAAGCGCCCCGCCATCGATCCCCCCACGGGCCGACAGCGAGGCGCATCCCATATCCCGGAGCGGATTCCCCCCACGGGATCCGGCCGGGCGTCTGCGGGAGCCGAAGCTCCTGGGTACTCCTCGGTACTGCTGCACCACGTCACTGCGGTTGCACGTCTCGCGGTCTGCCGGGGTACGTACCTTCGGGAGGGCCGCTCAAAGCTCCCCGGTGCACGTGCCCCGGCCAACGCTTGCCTGAAGCATCCCCCAAGACGCTTCGTCGGACGTCCCCCAAGACATCCTTGGCATCGCACTCTTAGACTCGCGAACCCACCGGATGGTTACCCTCAAACCGATGTGATCTAGATCTCTTTGTGGAAATCACGTGAAGGCGCGCAACCGCAGGCTGTTCGTCACGACGAAGACCGATGAGAAGGCCATCGCCGCTCCGGCAATCATAGGGTTGAGCAGGCCAAACGCCGCAAGGGGTAGGGCGGCAACGTTGTAGCCAAATGCCCAGAAAAGGTTGCCCTTGATCGTGGTCAGGGTGCGTCGTGAGAGCCGGATGGCATCGGCGGCCACCTCGAGATCTCCACGAACGAGGGTGAGATCGCTCGCCTCGATCGCGGCGTCCGTGCCGGTGCCCATGGCCAGCCCGAGGTCGGCGGTGGCGAGGGCCGCCGCGTCGTTGACACCGTCCCCGACCATCGCGACCGAACGGCCCTCCGCCCGGAGCCGCTCGATGACGTGCACCTTCTCCTCGGGGAGCACCTCGGCGTAGACCTCGTCGATGCCGACGGCACGGGCGACGGCGTCCGCCACGGCCCGGTTGTCGCCGGTCAGCAGCACCGGCCTGAGGCCGAGGGCGCGCAGTTCGGCGACGGCTGCCGCACTGGAGTCCTTGATCGTGTCGGCGACCCCGAGAACGCCACGCGCCTCGCCGTCCCAGGCGACCGCGATGGACGTACGCCCCTGGGCCGCCGCGTCCGCGAGGGAGCCGGACAGCGCCTCGGGGACGGCGATCCCGGCGTCGGTGAGCAGCTGGGGGCGTCCGATGAGCACCTGGTGCCCGTCGACGGTGCCGCGTACCCCGAGCCCCGGGACGTTGGCGAAGGACTGGACGGCGGGGAGCGCGCCCCCGGTGCGTTCGGCGGCGCCGGTGGCGACGGCCCGGGCGATCGGGTGCTCGGAGGCGTGCTCCAGGGCGCCGGCCAGCCGCAGCAGCTGCGTCGCGTCGGTGCCGGGCGTCACGTGGACGTCCTGGAGAGTCATCCGGCCGGTGGTGACCGTGCCGGTCTTGTCCAGGACGATCGTGTCGATACGCCGGGTGGTCTCCAGGACCTCCGGGCCCTTGATCAGGATGCCGAGCTGCGCGCCGCGCCCGGTCCCCACCATGAGCGCGGTGGGAGTGGCGAGGCCGAGCGCGCAGGGGCAGGCGATGATCAGTACGGCGACGGCGGCCGTGAACGAGGCGGTCACGTCGTCCGTGAAGAGCAGCCAGACGACCAGGGTGACCAGCGCGAGCAGCAGGACGACCGGGACGAACACCGCGGAGATCCGGTCGGCGAGACGCTGCACCTCGGCCTTTCCGTTCTGGGCGTCCTCGACGAGCCTGGCCATCCGGGACAGCTGGGTGCCGGCGCCGACCCGGGTGGCGCGCACGACGAGGCGGCCCGAGACATTGACGGTGGCGCCGGTGACGGAGTCCCCGACGTTCACATCGACCGGAACGGACTCGCCGGTGAGCATCGACGCGTCCACGGCGGAGGTGCCCTCGGTGACGGTGCCGTCGGTGGCGATCTTCTCGCCGGGACGGACCACGAAGTGGTCGCCGACGGTGAGCCGGGCGACGGGGACGCGCACTTCGGTGCCGCCCCTGAGGACGAAGACGTCCTTCGCGCCCAGGTGCATCAGCGCACGCAGCGCGGAACCGGCCTTGCGCTTGGACTTCGCCTCCAGATAGCGGCCCAGCAGGATGAAGGTGATGACCCCGGCGGCCACTTCCAGATAGATGGTGGAGGAGCTTTCCCCGAGCTCTCGGCTCCGCTCGAGCAGGGGAGACCCCACTGCGCGTGAGACCGAGAAGTCGAAGCCGTGCCGCATCCCGGTCATGCCCGCGTCCCCGAAGAACAGCGCCCAGAGCGACCAGCCGAACGCGGCGAGCGTGCCGACGGAGACGAGGGTGTCCATGGTGGCCGCGCCGTGCCGGAGGTTGGTCCAGGTGGCGCGGTGGAAGGGCAGTCCGCCCCAGACGGCCACGGGGGCGGCGAGCGTGAGGGAGAGCCACTGCCAGTTGTCGAACTGGAGGGACGGGACCATGGCCAGGAGCACGACGGGGGCGGCGAGGACGGCCGAGACGACCAGTCGCTGCCGCAGGGCGGCGAGGGTGTCGGCCGCGCTTCGCTCGGCTTCGGTTTCCTCCGGCGCGGTGTCGGCGTCCGCCGCCTCTTCGGTGTCCCGGATCTGTCGGGTCTCTTCGGTCCGCTCGACCTCGGCGGGGCCGGTGGCCGCGGGCGGCGAGGGCATTTCAGCGGGCAGCGGGGGCGGCGTCGGCGCGGGCCGTTGTACGGGCTGTGCGGTGTATCCGGTCTTCTCGACCGTGGCGATCAGGTCGGCCAGCCGGGTCCCGGCACCGAACGCGACGCGCGCCTTCTCTGTCGCGTAGTTCACGGACGCGGTGACGCCGTCCATCCGGTTGAGTTTCTTCTCGATGCGGGCCGCGCACGAGGCGCAGGTCATCCCGCCGATCGTGAGTTCCGCTTCCGAACTCGCGACTGCCGGGGCTTCGGCCTCTGTTGCGCTGTGCATGTCCGAACTCCTGAAATGCCGACCGGGCCGTGCCTCACCAGTATCTGCTGGTCGGTCCGGCCCGGTGGCGCGAGGGGTGATGCGGGTGGTGCGGGTGGTGTGGGTCCGTGGGGTGTCCGGGTGAGCCCGGACGGCGTTCAGGCCTGGCCGGCGAGCTCGTAACCCGCCTCGTCGACCGCGGCGCGGACGGCGTCCTCGGACAGCGGCGCCTCGGAGACGACGGTCACCTCTCCGGTGGAGGCCACGGCCTTCACCGAGGTGACGCCCTCGATGCCGGAGATCTCCTCGGAGACGGCGCCTTCGCAGTGCCCGCAGGTCATGCCCGTCACCCGGTAGACGGTGGTGACTGCACCCGGCGTTGCTTCGGTGTCCGCACCGTCGTGGCAGGAGCCGCTGGGCGAGCAGCAGGAGCCGGTGGCCTGGGGGAGCTGGGTCTCGGTGGTCATGGTGTTCTCCTGTTCGACGCGTACAGCTTCAACGTGGCGCCAGGGAGCCCCGGGAAGACCGGTGCGCCCCAACACGCAGAACTCTATACCCCTAGGGGGTATGAATGCGAGGGGGGGGGTGATGTCGCTTCGCGCGCTATCGGCCGTTCGGTGGGGCAGCTGCCGGGGCGGGCGAGGGGGGCCGGAGGGTCCGGTCGCCGACCAGTGGCTCCAGGTAGCGCAGGAGTACGGTCTTCAACTCCCTGATGTATGCCTCCCGCTCCTCGCCTTCGTGAGCCATGATCACGTCGAGTCCCGCCTTGAAGAGGATGAAGATCATGGTGGCGATGCGGGTGATCTCGGCGGGCGGCGTGTCCGGGAGGTAGCCGCCGAGGATGGCCTCGACCCGGGAGAGCATCGCCGCGTGCAGGGTGTCGTGCTCGTGGGTGATCACGCCGGGGATCTCGGAGCCGTGCATCAGGACGGTGAAGGCCGGATTCTCGCAGTTGAACGTGATCAGCGGGTCGAGGGTGGCGTCCAGCATCCGGTCGAGGGGGAGTGTCAGATTGTCCGGCAGGAAGGCCGCTCCGTATGTCTCGCGCCAGCGTGTGAGGAGTTGGTCGCCCAGCTCGACGGCGATGGCCTCCTTGTTCGGGAAGAACTGGTAGAGCGTGCCGGGCGAGACGCCGGCCTCGCGGGCGATGGCATTGGTGCTCGCTGCGGTGTAGCCGGTCGTGCAGAAGACGCTGGCGGCCGCCTTGAGGAGCTGGGCGATGCGGGCTTCGCCGCGGGCCTGACGGCGGCGCGGCCGGCCGGCGGTGGTGCCCGCGCGCCCGTCGGCGCGCGCGTCCCCGGTGGCGCTCTTCCTCTCGGTGGCGCCTGCGTCCCTCGTGGCGCTCTTTCTTTCGGTGGCTCCGGATCTGGCCTCCGACACGGTAATCCCCAGCTTTCCTCACGCGTTTGACAAACGCGAGCGGGCGCTCGCATTCTTGTGGAACGCGAGCGATGACTCGTGTTTGCCAGTGTATGTGGCAACGAGTGACCCATGCTGCCCTGTGCTGCCCGGGTCTGGGGGAAGGGGACACCGCACCATGCCTCAAGTCAACCGCCCGGAGCGCCTGGGGGGCTGGACCCGGTTCGTCACCGCGCGACCGCGGCTCGCGCTGCTGGCCGCCCTGGTGATCACGGCGCTCGCGGTGTTCGCGGGCAGCGGCGTCGCCGACCGGATGGGCAGCGGTGGCTGGGAGGCCCCCGACGCCGAGTCCACCTATACGACCAAGGCGCTGGAGCGCGAGTTTCCCGCGTCCCAGCCCAACCTTCTGCTGCTGATCGACAGCGGCAGCACTTCCGTGGACGACCCCGCGGTGGCCGCCGAAGCTGCACGGCTCACCGAGAAGCTGGCTGCGGAGAAGGACATCACGGGCGTCGGTTCGTACTGGCAGAGCAAGTCGCCCGCGCTCCGCGCCAAGGACGGGCGGGAGGCGCTGATCGCGGCCAGGATCGAGGGCCACGACAAGGCGGTGGGCGAAGTCCTGGACCGGATAGCACCCACCTACCGAGGGGCGCACGGCCCGGTGAAGGTCTCGGTCGGCGGCCCCGTCGCCGTGCGGCACGAGATGCAGACGATCATTCAGGAGGACCTGCTGCGGGCCGAGATGATCGCCCTTCCGGTCACTCTGGTGCTGCTGGTCATGGTCTTCGGCAGCGCGATCGCGGCCCTGCTGCCGCTCGGCGTCGGCATCGTCGCGATCCTGGGGACCAACGCCGTGCTGCGGGGTATCACCGAATTCACCGACGTCTCGGTCTTCGCCCAGAACCTCACCACGGCCCTCGGTCTCGGGCTTGCCATCGACTACGCCCTGTTCATCGTGCGCCGGTTCCGCGAGGAGCTCGCGGCAGGAGCGGACACCCGGGCGGCGGTGGGCGCGACGCTGCGCACCGCGGGGCGCACGGTGCTGTTCTCCGCGCTGACCGTGGCGGTCTCGCTGGCCGCGATGCTGGTCTTCCCGCAGTACTTCCTGCGCTCGTTCGCCTATGCGGGGATCGCCGTGGTTCTGCTGGCCGCCGCTGCCGCGCTGATCCTGCTGCCGGCCGCGCTGATGCTTCTCGGCCCTCGGGTCGACTCCCTGGACCTGCGCCGACTGCTGCGCCGCCGGCGGAGCGAGGCGCACCGCGAGCCGGATGCGGCGGGCGAGGGATGGGGGAGGTTCGCGACCCTGGTGATGCGCCGGGCGCCGGTCTTCGCCGTCCTCACCACCGTGGGCCTGGTCCTGCTCGGACTGCCGTTCCTCGGGGTGAAGTTCGGTACGGCGGACGACCGCCAGCTGCCCGCAGGTGCCGAGTCGCATGTCGTCCAGCAGCACATACGGGACGGCTTCCCCGGCAGCCCCGGCGGCGGCCTCGAAGTCCTCGCGGAGGGCAGCGCGACGCCCGCCCAGTACGCCGACTACCGGAACAGGATCGCTGCACTGCCCGGCGTGCTCCGAGTCGACGGGCCGGTGACGGAGGGGCGGTCCGCATACTTCGGCGTGCTGCCCAAGGGGGAGGCCGTGGGGGAGGAGTCCCAGCAGCTCGTACGCGAGCTCCGGGCCCAGCCCGCCCCGTTCGACACCTCGGTGACGGGCGCGGCGGCGGTCCTCGTCGACTCCAAGGGCGCCATCGCGGACCGGCTGCCGTGGGCGGTGGGCATCATCATCCTTGTGACGCTGCTGCTGGTCTTCCTGCTCACCGGCAGCGTGCTCATCCCGCTCCAGGCAGTGGTGCTCAACGCTCTGAGCCTGACAGCGATGTTCGGAGCGGTCGTCTGGGTCTTCCAGGAAGGGCATCTGTCCGGACTGCTCTCCTTCACCAGCACTGGCGACATAGAGACGACCTTGCCCGTACTGATGTTCTGCGTCGCCTTCGGACTCTCCATGGACTACGGGGTGTTCCTGCTCTCCCGGATCAAGGAGGAGTACGACCGCACCGGTGACCACGAGCATTCGGTGACCTTTGGGCTGAGGCACACCGGCGGACTGATCACTGCAGCTGCCGTGATCCTCGCGGTGGTGATGGTCGCCATCGGTACGTCGCGGGTGACCAACACGAAGATGCTCGGCCTTGGCATCGCGCTGGCCGTGCTGATGGACGCCATGGTGGTGCGGAGCCTGCTGGTGCCGTCGGTGATGAAGCTGATGGGCCGGGTGACCTGGTGGGCACCCGCACCGCTGCGGGCCTTCCACCGGCGGTTCGGGCTGAGCGAAGGAGGGTCCGCACCTGCCCCCGCCGAGGACATGTCCGCAGCCGCTCCCGATCGGGACAGGATCAGCGCCGGGGCGTAGAACAGACGTAGGCCCCGTGCGGCGCCGGGTCGCGGTCGCCGTACGGGGCCTGGAACGGACGGAGGGAGGGGGAGAGGGCGTCAGCCCTTGCGGCCCCGGTTGCTCGGGCGGGCAGCGACCCAGGCGCGGACGGTGTCCGCGTACCAGTAGGGCTTACCGTTCTCCACATGGTCGGGTGCGGGAAGGAGGCCGTGCTTGCGGTACGAGCGAACGGTCTCCGGCTGCACCCGGATGTGCGCGGCAATGTCCTTGTAGGACCAGAGCCTTCTGTCCGTCATAAGTGACACCTCTCTGCGCCGCAGCGGCAGCTGGGGGGCTGTCGGGAGAGCCGCGGCACGGACGCTGACGATCACTCAGCCTGTGTCCGGTGAACGACACGGAGTGACGAGCGGGGAGGGGCTGTCGAGCGCCTGTGACGGAAGACCCGCGTAACGCGGACATGTATGACGAGGGGGTGATATCTGTGACAGAAGGCGTGCATTCGGCCCTAGGGCGGGTTTCGAAAGGAGCGTCGTCCGCCCGTAGGGCGGGCCTGGCGTCGCCAGGCAGGCGGGACTTTCGAAACACGCCCTAGGCGTGCCAGAGCGCGAACCAGGTCTGCGGACCGACCAGACCGTCCGGGACGAGTGGCGGGTGGTCCGCTTGGAAGCGCTGAACAGCGGCGAGGGTCGTCGTCCCGAAGGTGCCGTCGACGGCACTCCACGGCAGATAGCGGCGGTTGGCCAGAAGGCACTGCACCTCGGAGACCCGTTCGCCTTGCTCGCCGAAGAAGGTCAGCTGATGACCGTCGTAGAACACGCAGGCCGCGCTGGGCGAGGGGAGCGGCTGCTCCGGGGCGCGCCCGGCGGCCCAGGCGCCGGGGGCGGTGGTGAGGGCGGCGGCCAGGGCGAATGCGACCAGGGCCGAGGCCCCCGCCGTCCTCGCGGAGAGAGGCGTCTTTCGGATCACGGCGAGTTGCTCCTCGTGCGGTCACGGGGTGCGGAAGGGACCGCACCCGCTTCTTTGCGAGCACAACACCGCACGCCGCCAAGGCGTCACATTCGCGCCCGGTTCGGTGTGTCCTGCTCGGGCGCGGGTGTCTGCGCCGGTGTGCCGCAGGAGCGGAGGAAGGCGCGGGTGCGCCGGGCGATCGGCAGGGGCATGTCGGGCGGGCACGGATACATGTCCTGCTCGACGATCGCGAACAGATCGACGTCCAGCCGTCGGGCCGCGTCCAGCACGGGACCCAGGGCAGGTACGCCGTTCGGCGGTTCGCACATGACGCCCCGTGCCACGGCCGGCCCGAACGGCACCTCGTCCGCCACGACTTCGGCCAGGACGTCCGGGTCGACCTGCTTGAGGTGCAGATAGCCGATCCGCTCGCCATAGGTCTCGATCAGCTTGACGCTGTCCCCGCCGCAGTAGGCATAGTGGCCGGTGTCGAGACAGAGCGAGACCAGGTCGGGGTCGGTGGCGTCGAGGAACCGGTTGACGTTCTCCTCGCTGTCGATATGGGTGTCGGCATGCGGATGGACGACGATCCGCAGTCCGAAACGGTCCCGTACCTCGCGGCCCAGCCGCTCCGTCTGCGTGGTGAGGTGGCGCCACTGCTGCGCGGTGAGGGTGCGGTCCTCAAGGATCTCGCCGGTCTTGTCGTCCCGCCAGAACGACGGGATGACCACCAGATGCCCGGCGCCCATCGCCCGGGTGAGTGCCGCGATGTCGGCGACATGCGCCCAGGTCCGCTCCCAGATGTCCGGGCCGTGGTGCAATCCGGTGAAAACGGTGCCCGCGGAGACGGTGAGTCCGCGGCGGCCGGTCTCCTCGGCGAGGCGGGCCGGGTCGGTCGGGAGATAGCCGTACGGACCCAGCTCGATCCACTCGTAACCCGCCTCGGACACCTCGTCGAGGAAGCGCTGCCACGGCACTTGGCGGGGATCGTCGGGGAACCAGACCCCCCAGGAGTCGGGTGCCGAGCCGATACGGATGCGGGCCGGAGCGGAAGCGGAGGAGGTCATGCGGCCAAGAATTCGGCGCCGGAAGACGAGTGTCAAGAGAACGTCCTTATGTCCGGACAAAATGTTGACAGGGTTCCGGAGCGAGGGCTAGACCTGGGGGCAGCCGCTCCGGTCGCCGGTCGAAGGGATGCGTATGCCCGAGATGTACGACGTGATCACCATGGGGCGGATCGGGGTGGACCTCTACCCCCTGCAGACCGGACGGCCGCTGGCTCAGGTCGACACGTTCGGGAAGTTCCTCGGCGGCTCACCGGCCAATGTGGCTGTTGCGGCCGCCCGGCTCGGCCGGCGGACGGCGGTGGTGACACGCACCGGCCGGGACGCGTTCGGGGACTATCTCCACCAGCAGTTGCGGGAGTTCGGGGTGGACGACCGATGGGTGACGTCTGTTGACGCGTATCCGACGCCAGTGACCTTCTGCGAGATCTTTCCGCCGGACGACTTCCCGCTCTACTTCTACCGCCTGCCCAAGGCGCCCGACCTGGAGATCCACGAAGCGGAACTCGACCTGGACGCGATCCGGGCGGCCCGGGTCTTCTGGATGACCGGCACCGGACTGTGCGCGGAACCCAGCCGCACGGCGACGCTGGCGGCGTTGCGCGCAAGGAGCGAGGTGCGGGCGGAGTCCGGCAGCGAGCAAGGCCTTGCGCCAGGTTGCTGCACGGTCTTCGACCTGGACTGGCGCCCGATGTTCTGGACCGACGAGCCCGATCACTCCGGCGCGGACCACCTCGTCGACCCCACGGCCACCGCGCGCTACCGCGAGGCCCTCGCCCACGCCACCGTCGCCGTCGGCAATCTCGACGAGTGCCGGATCGCCACCGGGGAACGCGAGCCGTATGCCGCCGCCCGCGCCCTGCTTGCCGCCGGGGTCGAGCTCGCTGTCGTCAAGCAGGGCCCCAAGGGTGTCCTCGCCGTCCACCGGGACGGCACCGTCGTCGACGTCCCGCCCCTGCCCGTGGACGTCGTCAACGGTCTCGGCGCCGGAGATGCCTTCGGCGGCGCGCTCTGCCACGGGCTGCTCGCCGGCTGGGAGACCGAGCGCATCATGCGGTACGCCAATGCGGCCGGCGCCATCGTCGCCTCCCGGCTCGCCTGTTCGCCCGCCATGCCGTTCCCCCACGAGGTGGAAGAGGCACTCGTCCGCGGTGCCGTCACCACCGGCGAACCCGAACCCGAACCCGGAACCGGGCCCGGGGCGGTCTCATGACACCCGCGGCCTCCTCCGTGGCCGACCTCGTACGGCTGCGCGTGCGCCACCCCGAAGCCGTCGCCGAGGCCGCCGCCCGCCGCCGCAGAAGGCCCCTCGTCGGTGACAGCGGGCGTCTGATGATCATCGCGGCTGACCATCCGGCCCGTGGCTCCTTCGCCGTCGGCGGGAACGAACTGGCCATGGCCAACCGGTTCGAGCTCCTGGAGCGGCTCTGCCTCGCCCTCTCCCGCCCCGGCGTCGACGGTGTCCTCGGTACCGCCGACATCCTCGACGACCTGCTGCTCCTCGGCGCGTTGGAGGACAAGGTCGTCATCGGTTCGATGAACCGCGGCGGACTCGCGGGCGCCTCCTTCGAACTCGACGACCGCTTCACCGGCCACCGCCCCGACGACCTCGCCCGGCTCGGCTTCGACGCGGGCAAGCTGCTGCTCCGCATCGACTACGACGACCCCGGCTCCCTCGACACCATGCACGCCACCGCCCGCGCCATCGATGCTATGGCCGCGCACCGGCTGCCGGTCTTCGTCGAGCCGTTCCTCTGCCGCCGGGTCGACGGCAAGGTCCGCAACGACCTCGGCGCGGCCGCGGTGACCACGTCGATCGCCATCGCCTCGGGGCTCGCGGGCACCTCCGCGTACACCTGGCTCAAGGTCCCCGTCACCGAGAACCCCGATCACATGGCGCGCGTGATGGAGACGTCGACGCTGCCTGCCGTGCTGCTGGGCGGCGAGGTGGGCGGCGACCAGGAGGGCGCGTACGAGAAATGGCGTTTCGCGCTGCGACTTCCCACCGTTCAGGGGCTGGTGGTGGGGAGGTCACTGCTCTATCCGGTCGACGGGGATGTGGCCGGTGCCGTCGACACGGCCGTGGCACTGCTGTAGCGAGTGGACAGGGACGGGTAGGGAGAAGGCATGACGACGGACCATGAGGAACGTGTACGAGAACGGCCGGGGCACCGGTGGCATCTGCCCGCGGGCAGCGCGGCGGAGGGACCGTACGCTCTGGACATCGATCCGAAGCGGGCCGGCTGGGACCGGTCGAGCCTGCGTGTGGTGGAGCTGCGGCCCGGCGGCGTTCACACACTTGTCACTGGGGAGAGTGAGTGGATCGTCCTTCCGTTGACCGGTGGCTGTACGGTGCACACCTCAGGTGAGATCTTTGAACTGCTGGGCCGGGAAAGCGTGTTCAGCGGGGTATCCGACTTCGCCTACGTACCCCGTGACGCCCATGCGCAGATCGCCTCCGGCGCAGGAGGCCGCTTCGCCCTGGCAGGAGCGAAGTGCGAGCGACGACTCCCCGCTCGCTACGGCCCCGCGCCGGAGGTACCCGTGGAGCTGCGCGGCTCCGGGACCTGCTCGCGCCAGGTCAACAACTTCGCCGCCGCCGACACGTTCGAGTGCGACCGGCTGATCGCCGTCGAGGTCCTCACCCCGGGCGGCAACTGGTCCTCCTACCCGCCGCACAAACACGACGAGCACCGCCCCGGAGCCGAGTCGGTCCTCGAAGAGATCTACTACTTCGAGATCGAGGAGCGGGGCGGCACGGCCGGGTTCGGCTATCACCGCGTCTCCCCGTCCCGGCCCGGCGGCACGGATGTCCTCGCCGAGGTCCGCAGCGGCGACGCGGTCCTGATCCCCGACGGCTGGCACGGCCCGTCCATCGCCGCCCCCGGCCACACCATGTACTACCTCAATGTGATGGCCGGCCCGGGGGAGCAGCGGGAGTGGCTGATCAGCGACCACCCCGATCACGGCTGGATCCGCGACACCTGGCCGGCACAGCCGGTCGACCCCCGGCTCCCGCTCCACGGACTCCCCGATCCCTCCGGAATCTCCGGTCAGGAGGCATCCCGATGAGCACCCGCAGGCTCACCACCGCCCAGGCCCTGGTCTCCTTCCTCGCCCGCCAGTACACCGAGCGCGACAGCCGACGGCAGCGTCTGATCAGCGCCACGTGGGGCATCTTCGGCCACGGCAATGTCGCCGGAATCGGCCAGGCACTGCTGGAGACCGGGCCCTCCATGCCCTACCTCCAGGGCCGCAACGAGCAGTCCATGGTGCACGCCGCCGTCGGGTATGCCCGCCAGTCCGGCCGGCTCTCCGCGCACGCCGTCACCACGTCCATCGGCCCCGGCGCCACCAACCTCGTCACCGGTGCCGCCCTCGCCACGATCAATCACCTCCCCGTCCTGCTCCTGCCCGGCGACACCTTCGCGACCCGCCCCGCCGACCCCGTCCTGCAACAGCTCGAAGTCCCGTCCGCGGGCGATGTCTCCGTCAACGACTGTCTGCGCCCCGTCTCCCGCTACTTCGACCGGATCACCCGCCCCGAGGCGCTCGTCCCGGCCGCCCTCCAGGCGATGCGGATCCTCGCCGACCCGGCGGAAACCGGCGCGGTCACGCTCGCGCTGCCGCAGGACGTACAGGCGGAGGCGTACGACTGGCCGGAGGAGTTCTTCGCCGAGCGCATCTGGTACGTACGCCGGCCCGCGCCCGACACCCATGAGCTGGAGCAGGCGGTACGGGCCGTGCGCACCGCCCGCCGGCCGCTGATCGTCGCAGGCGGCGGCGTCCACCACAGCGTTGCCGAGGAGACCCTCGCCGCGTTCGCCGCCGCCACCCGGATCCCGGTCGCCTCCACCCAGGCGGGCAAGGGCTCGCTGCGCCACGACCACCCCGCCGATGTCGGCGGCATCGGCCCGACCGGCACCGCGGCCGCCGACGAGCTGGCCCGCACCGCCGACCTGGTCATCGGCATCGGCACCCGCTACTCCGACTTCACCACCGCCTCCGCCACGCTCTTCTCCAACCCGGCGGTCCACTTCCTCAACCTCAACATCACCGGCTTCGACGCCCACAAGCTCGCTGCGCTCCCGCTCGTCGCCGACGCCCGCACCGCCCTCGAAGCACTGACCGGGGCACTGAACGGGCGCAACTACCGCGTCGACCCGGTGTACGAGACCGAGTACACCGAGGCGAAGGAGCGCTGGGAGCAGCGCGTCGACGCCGCGTTCGCCGCCGACGACCCCCACGCCCGGCCCACCCAGGCCCAGGTCCTCGGTCTCCTCGACACCCTGGTCACCGACGACGACATCCTGATCAACGCCGCGGGTTCGCTCCCCGGCGATCTGCACAAGCTGTGGCGGACCCGCTCCCGACGCCAGTACCACGTGGAGTACGGCTACTCCTGCATGGGATACGAGATCCCGGCCGCGATCGGCGTACAGCTGGCCGCCCCCGGCCGTCCCGTCTGGGCGCTCGTCGGCGACGGCACCTACCTGATGAACCCCACCGAGATCGTCACCGCCGTGCAGGAGAACCTCCCGATCAAGGTCGTCGTCCTGCAGAACCACGGCTACGCCTCCATCGGCGGGCTCTCCGAGACGGTCGGCGGCGAACGCCTGGGCACGGCCTACCGGCACCGGAGCGCCGACGGGAGTTTCACCGGCCCCCCGCTGCCCGTCGATCTCGCCGCCAACGCGGCCTCCCTCGGAATGCGGGTATTCCGCGCGAAGACCGTCCATGACCTGCGCGAAGCCCTCACCGAGGCGCGGAGTGCGGACCGCCCCACTTGTGTCTACGTCGAGACCGAAACGGCAGACACAGTGTCGGGCCCCCCTCCGGCGCAGGCGTGGTGGGATGTTCCTGTAGCCGAAACGGCCACCCGCCCGTCGGCGGTAAAAGCCCGGGAAGACTACGACCGGCAAGTCGCAGCCCGACGCCGCCACCTCTGAAGGCCTGAAGGAGTTTCGTAATGAAGACCGTCAACCACTGGATCGGTGGCAAGACCGTCGAGGGCACGTCGGGCAACTACGGCCCGGTCACCGACCCGGCCACCGGCGCCGTCACCACCCAGGTCGCGCTCGCCTCCCTCGAAGAGGTCGACGCCGCGGTCGCCGCAGCGAAGGACGCGTACGCCACGTGGGGCACGTCCTCGCTGGCCGCCCGCACCGCCGTCCTCTTCCGCTACCGCGCGCTGCTCGACGCCCACCGCGACGACATCGCCAAGCTGATCACCGCCGAGCACGGCAAGGTGCACTCCGACGCGCTCGGCGAGGTCGCCCGCGGTCTGGAGATCGTCGAGCTGGCCTGCGGCATCACGACCCAGCTCAAGGGCGAGCTGTCCACCCAGGTCTCCAGCCGGGTCGACGTCTCGTCGATCCGTCAGTCGCTCGGTGTCGTCGCGGGCATCACGCCGTTCAACTTCCCGGCCATGGTGCCGATGTGGATGTTCCCGCTGGCCATCGCGTGCGGCAACACGTTCGTCCTCAAGCCCAGCGAGAAGGACCCGTCGGCCGCCATCCTGCTGGCCGAGCTGGCCGCCGAGGCCGGTCTGCCGGACGGCGTGCTGAACGTCCTGCACGGCGACAAGGTCGCGGTCGACGGGCTGCTGAACCACCCGGACGTCGCCGCGGTCTCCTTCGTCGGCTCGACCCCGATCGCCCGCTACATCCACACCACCGCCTCCGCCAACGGTAAGCGCGTCCAGGCGCTCGGCGGTGCGAAGAACCACATGCTGGTCCTGCCGGACGCTGACCTCGACGCCGCCGCCGACGCCGCGGTCTCCGCCGCGTACGGCTCCGCCGGTGAGCGCTGCATGGCGATCTCCGCGGTCGTCGCGGTGGGTGCCATCGGTGACGAGCTCGTCGCCAAGATCAAGGAGCGGGCCGAGAAGATCAAGATCGGCCCCGGCAACGACCCGACGTCCGAGATGGGTCCGCTGATCACCGCGGCCCACCGCGACAAGGTCGCCTCCTACGTCACCGGTGCGGCGGCCCAGGGCGCCGAGGTCGTCCTCGACGGCACCGGCCACACCGTCGACGGCTTCGAGGGCGGCCACTGGATCGGCCTCTCCCTCCTCGACCACGTGTCCACCGACTCGGACGCGTACAAGGACGAGATCTTCGGCCCGGTGCTCTGCGTCCTGCGCACCGAGACGTACGAGGAGGGCGTCGCCCTCATGAACGCCTCGCCGTTCGGTAACGGCACCGCGATCTTCACCCGCGACGGCGGCGCCGCCCGCCGCTTCCAGCTGGAGATCGAGGCCGGCATGGTCGGCGTCAACGTGCCGATCCCGGTGCCGGTGGGCTACCACTCCTTCGGTGGCTGGAAGGACTCCCTCTTCGGCGACCACCACATCTACGGCAACGACGGCGTGCACTTCTACACCCGTGGCAAGGTCGTCACCACCCGCTGGCCGGACCCGGCGGACGCCCCGGCGGGCGTGGACCTGGGCTTCCCGCGTAACCACTGATCGCCACTGGTTCCGCTGCTCTTCCCCGCCGACGGCCCGTACGGAAGCTGTATCCGTACGGGCCGTCGGCATGCATGCACGGACGGCCGTGTCCTGCCGCCACGACCGTCCGGTGTGCTCTCACATGCGCCGCAGGCCCACGTACTGGAGCGCACCCATGGCCGCCACCACCAGGCCCTGGAACACGATCCACCCGTTGCCGATCCCCGTCGCGCTCAGCGCGTCCACGGCGACCGTCGCGATGCTCGCCACGGCCCAGGCCACGTTCAGGGTGATGATGACGGCGACCGAGCCGCGGCTGATGTTCTGCTGGCGGGAGACGACCAGCACCCACAGGGCGTACCCGGTGAGGAACACGCCCACGGGGTACTGCACCGAGAGACGTACGCCGAGGAACGAGTCCAGGACCGTGGCGAGTACGAGGTATCCGATGCCGTTCGCACCGGTGAGGACGACGTCCGCCGAGAGGGCGAACCGGAGCAGGCTGTCGGAGCGGGTGGCGCCTGCCGCCGGGACCGTACCCGCGTTCTGGGACGACATCATGAGGTCTTCCTTTCCTTGACGTGTTGCTGATCCGCACGTGTGCGCCGGGTGGGGCCGGAGGTGCCCCGGCATCGGGGAACACCGGGGTGGACGACCCGGGCAGGACCCGGGTCCCGGTGTTCACCGGCAGGAACGATTCGAGCGCGATGCCGCTCGGCGGACCGGAGGGGAGATCGGAGAAGAGGGCGGGGCATTCACCCGCGCGTCCGCGGCGCGAAGGCCCATACGGGGACGGTAATGACCGGCGCACGGCCGCCTCAATTACCTCGCAGGTAATGGCCGCCCGGCAGAATTCGGGGCTGCCGGCCGGTTCAGGGACCGGTAGTTGCCGGTGCGCGCGTTCATGGGGCGGGCCGGGTCCGGCCCGCCCCGCCGAAAGAGGGATCCGCACCAGCGGCTCCCTCTTCGGCCTCACCCCGTCATCGCGTGCCGGCTCCGGTTCTCCCGGAACCGACCGCCTCGGCGATCATCCGCTCCATCGGAACGGCGCCCACCCGGCCCGAGACCAAGAACGTCACCGGCTTCAAGGCCACCCGCGCCCGCAAGCTCACCCCGGGTCAGAAGCAGGCCAACCGCGTCCTGGCCGCCGGACGAGCCCCCGTCGAACACGGCTTCGCGAACCTGAATGCGTGGCGCGTCCTCACCAAGCTCCGCACCGACCCCGGCCGCGCCACCGCGCTCCTGCGCGCCCTCCTCATCCTGACCAACTTCGAAGTCAACCGGTGACGGACGATCAAGACCAGGGACTCCCGCCCGCGACCAGCACAAGCACACCCGATCGAGTGTCACGCCAGCCCCTCCGACCAGCACGTTTGAAGATTGCGAAGGTTCTAGGTAGCCGTAGACGACCGCCTGACGGCCTATCTGCTCGGTTCGTTGCAACATGCGCGAACCTCCGAATCAAGCCGCGAGACTGCCAGCAGGCCACGACTCACGCGTCAGATCTTCGCCATTGTGGGAGGTAGCGCATGACGGCGTCAGCCTCGGCGGCAGCGATCTCGAAGCTCGGAGATGACGGCTCTCTCGAGCGCGTTGACGGCACCGTCCACAGCGGCCACCCGGTCGGCCACGTCGAGGATGTCGCTCAGATCCCCCGGCGCGGCGTCTATGCGCTCCCATACCTCGGCGGGATCGATGTCGACGAGGTGAGCGAGCTGTGTGTCGACCACCCCATGCTGCTCCCGGACCAGCCGTACCAGGTGCCGCATCAACAGCGCCTCGTCGTCGGCCATCTTGCGGTTCGCCCCGATGACGAGCCACGCGACCCACAGCATCAACTGAGGGTGCCGACTCCGCTTGCTCATATCCTCGGCGATTTCGATCACCCGCGCCTCGTTCCGGAAGACGGCTTGCGCGTGCCGCCCCGCGAGCAGCGTCGTATAGCGGTTCAACACCACCGCAAGGGGAACGCCGACCAGAGGGATACCGATCTTGATGACGTTCTTCTGCAGGAGGTGCTTCCCGACGACCGGGAGCGCCCTCGCGGCGGTGAGTACATCTCCGGAGTAGAAGCGCTTGATCAGCGGCCGCACGATGGCCGGGACCGCCTTGGCCACACCTTCCCGGGCCGCTTCCCCACTCTTGATCGTGAAGGCCACTCGGATGAGCTTCCACATGTCCTCGGGGGCGGACAGGTCGAGCGGGACCCGATAGAGGACTGCGACGTCGTACGCCAGGCGGAGCTGGAGCCGGGTGATGAACGCGACGTCGACCATCATGGTCGTGACGGCGGCCGGGACGGTCGCCGGCGAGGCACCACCAGCGCTCCCGAGGGTGGCGACGACGGTCGCCGTATAGGCCCCGGCGGAGAGTCCGCCTTCGAGCGCGGCGTACCGAGCCGCCATCTTGATCCGCTGATCGACGATGGCATCCGCGGGTACGCCCTCGTACCGCTCCTGGAAGTACTGCCAGTCGACCTTCTCGGTGTAGGAGCTCAGGGCCTGAGCGCTGAGCTTGGTGAACCAGCCGCCCGACTTGATATCGTCCAGGCTCAGCCCCTTGATGAACTCCCGTAGCTCGGCCCGCTCATGCTCGACAACCTCCCGGTCGGCACCGTCGTCGCCGCCGGCGTCGACAGCGTCAATCGGAGCTTCGGTCCTCGCGGCAGCCGCCTCAGTCGCCGTCGGCTGTGCTGGTACGGTCACCGGACTTTCGGCCGGAGCCTCGACAACCACCGCGGACGGCTCCGTGCCCCCCACGGGCTCCTCCGGCTCTTCCTCGGAGGCGTTGTCCACATCGATACCGAAGTCCGTAGCCAGACCTGCCAGCCCGGTTTCGTACCCCTGACCGACAGCGCGGAATTTCCATTCCTTGCCCCGTCGGTACAGCTCCCCGAAGATGAACGCACTCTCCACCCCGGCACCGGTGATGGAGAACCCGAGGAGAGCCTCACCCGTACGGTCGGCGATCGCTATCCGTAGATCGTCCAGATCACCGAACCGTGCATCGTCGTAACGGCTCGCTGCCACAACAACGCGATCCACGCCCGACGGCATTGCAGTCAGGTCGAGGCTGATTCGATCCTCGCTGCCATCGGCGGTCGGTGTCTTGCCCAGGAGCTGCACACTGCCATCAGCCGCGGCCGGGTTGTTGTAGGAGAAGAAGTCCGCGTCGCTGCGCACCTTCCCGTCGGAGTCCAACAGCAGCACGGAAACATCTGCGTCCCCGTCCCCCGTCGCACTACACCAGGCGAGGCTCAGGACGACGGAGCTGACGTCCTCGCTCAGAGAAGCAAGCCCGACGTTGGCTCCCTTGACCATTTCCAGCATGTCGCCCCCCAGCGCACCGGCCGGTGCTGAGCCCTCCCCAGGGCAGCCCGGCGCGTCATGAAATCTTTACAGCACATCCCGCTGTGCGAAGTGAACCTTAGTTCCCGGGTTGCGATATTCGTCTTACGAAAACAGAACTCGCCCGCCGGCGAGCAGTCTTGTGCGGGGCCAGCTCACGTACAGATGGTGCACGTGGTCATCACTTGGCCTGTCGAATACATGTCGAAGCTCGCGAGAGCAGAGATCGTCAACGCCGAGATGCGCAGGTCAGAGACCACCTTGCCCCCAGCAACCCAGCGCTTTCTAAGCACCCGTCCAGAGCACGTGGCTCGCCTTTGCTCACGCTAAGCCGGTCCTGCGCTTCTGGACACCAGCTCTCCGAGTGATCGTAGCGATCTCCCGCACGATGGCTGCTGAGAGTTCGGGTTTAACCAGCGCCGAGCCGTCCGCGCTGGCCGTGGCGCGCAGCGTACACCCCGACCGAGCCGCCTTGCAGCGTCAGTTGAAGCGGGCGCCCGCTCGTGTGCAGTGGGACCCCGAGCGAGACCCGCGCCTGCAGCTCCTGCCGTACCGCTCCCTGCAACTCGGCCTCTCTGGCGAGGCCGTACGACGCTACGCGGACGAGTGGACGGCCGCCATCCGCGTCGTGACCCCGCTCGCCCGCGAGATCCATGCCCTCGTCAGCGGTGGCGACATGGGCTTCGCCGCCCGATTGCTGCCACGGGAACGCTCGTACGTTCACCCGAGTGTTCTCACTCGTGCCACTCCCCCTCGGAGGCAGGAAGGGGAACACCTCGGTCGGCGGCGGCGCGAGGTGCTGCCGGGCGACGTGCCGCACTCGACCACCACGTTCACCACCCCCTCTCAGGCATGTGTTCGGGGCATATCCATGGATCCCTGACCATGTATGGCAAGGTATGCCGACGACTCACGCCGGCCGGGCACCGTGCGGGACCGAGGCCCGGCCGTTTTCCGGGCACGGGGACCCCTGCGGTGCCGGAGGAGCCGGACAGCCGCAAGCCACACGGGACAGTCCCGTACGGCTCACGCCCGACTTTTCAGGAGTACTCCCGTGAACAGAAAGCGCCGTCGGCTCCTCTTGGCCGCCGTCGACCCCATGCTCGAGCCCGGGGAGCAGGTTGAGGTGACGACCATCGTGGGTCTGAGTTCCGTCACCGTGCGGCGGACGGCGGCATTCGCGGCAGCCTCCGCGATCCTGAGCGGCGGCGCAATGGCCGTGATCCCGACGCCGACCCCCATGTACTTGGCGATGACCGACCGCCGCATCTTCATCTTCCGCGCGAACCCGACGTTCGCCCGGCCGGAAGAACACCTGATGACGATCCCGCGCGCCGGTCTCGTCCGCTCGAAGATCAAGGAGCGGGTGCTCAACTCATCCTTCGTCATCTCCTCGATGGACAGCGAGCAAGGCCTGAAGATCATCTTCCCGCTGATCAGCCGCAAGGAGCGGCACGAGATATCGGCCGCCTTGCCTCTGGCCGACTGACTGCCTCGGACCGGGCAGGAGCCTCGGCGGGCCGGACGTTTGGCCGGCCAGCTCGTCGACCTGGCCAGGGCGTCGTGCCGCACGAGGCTCACTCAGGCTCCCGACGCCGAGCAGAAGTGAGCCACACACGTCCGTCCGCCGTGTCCAGGGCGGTGAAGCGACGCCAAGGCTGAGTCCCCACGCAGATCGAGGCGCGCCGATGTCATTCCGGGCTGCCCCGGGAGATCCACGGCCATGTGCGGGCGGGTCGGCTCGACGACGCGAGGGCACTGCTGCCGGCCGAGTTGCCGTACGGGATGGACGCGATGCCGCCCAGGGGCTGACCCGACCACCGCGACCTGGCATTCTGCACGTGTCCACCGGGCCCCGAACGCGGAGACCGGTCAGGGCAGAGGGACGAGGGGAGACAGCCGTGGAACCCACGCCTGCCCGGGAGCGGCACGACACGCTTCCCGAAGGGCTCGCCGAGGCGGTACGCGACACCGCCGAGGAGATAGCGGCGCTGCTGCGCGGCCGCACGGACACGAGCGTGCCCGTCCCCGGATCCGAGTGGACGCTCGGTGAGGCGGCAGCCCATCTGGCGCAGGCCAACAAGCTGATGGCGGAGGTTGCCGCGGGCCACGAGCGCAGCTACGGGGACGGCACGCCGCAGAGCCTGGCGGCGGCCAACGAGCGCGCCCTCGCCGGGTTCGAGGAACGTGGGGCGGATCCGCTGGCGGCCATGATCGTGGCGCAGGCGGCCGCATTTCTCCGGGCCGCGGAACGTCGAGCACCGGACGAGCCGGTGGAGACGCCGCTGGGCTCGATGGACCTCGCCGAGCTCGGCTCGTACCTGCTCACCCACATGCTCGGCCACGGCTACGACCTCGCCCGCGCGCTCGGCCGTCCGCACATGCTCGACCGCACCCGGGTCGAGCTGTCGATGCCTTTCATGCTCACGGTCATGCCTCGGGTCGTCTCCGCCGCATCCGCCGGGCTGACCGCCCGCTACACGATCCGGCTGCGTGGCGGCTCCAGCTTCGGGGTGGCCGTCACCGACGGTGCGGTTGCCGTCAGCCGCGAGCCGCTCCGCCGCCCCGACTGCACCATTTCCATCGAGCCGGTCACCTTCCTGCTGATTGCCCTCGGCCGGTGCGATCCATGGGGGGCGATGGCCCGCGGCCGGGTGCTGACATGGGGCCGCAAGCCCTGGCTCGCACCCCGCTTCCCGGCCCTGTTCACGGCGCCCTGAGCCACGGAAACCCGCTCGCCGAACCGGACCGGCCGGTGCTGTGATGAAGCCATGACAGCACCGGCCGCCCCGCAGCACCAGATCCGTGCCCAGCACACGGACACCACCATCACCGTCTACCAGGCCTACTCACGCTTCATCGGCCTCCCCGCCGCCCGTGACGGACGCTTCCCCACCGCCTGGAAGCGCGACCGCATGACATGGATCAAGCCTCGTTCGTAGTCTCTTTCCATGACGACAGACGACACCGATCAACAGGACGAGGCTCGCTTACGGCGAGCGATTCGTGCGAGTCAGGCAGCCGGCAGCCAACGGGTCAGGAGCAGTCGCGCCGACTGGTCAGGAGAGTCCGCGGCGATCTATTGCCGGATCTCCCACGCCAGCGACGACGACCAGACCGGAGTGGACCGGCAAGAAGGCATCTGCCGCGAGGTGGCCGAGCGGCTCGGTCTCACAGTCGCCGAGCACCAGGTCTTCGTGGACAACAACCGGTCGGCATGGCAGCGCAAGCGGAAGCGCCCCGGATGGGATGCGCTGCTCGAAGAGGCCAGGCAGGGACGCGTTCGTCACGTCCTCACGTACCACCCCGACCGCCTCATGCGTCAACCGCGCGATCTCGAAGAGCTGTTGCAGATCGCGGACGATCACGACATCACGCTTCACGGCCAGGCGAACCGGCGCGATCTGGCGGACCCTGATGACCGGTTCTTCTTGCGGATCGAGGTGGCCCACTCCTGCCGCTCCAGCGACGGCACCTCGCGTCGGCTCATCGATTCCATGGTGGACCGGGCCAAGGACGGAAGGCCCCACACAGGCCGACGCCGCTACGGATACGACAAGACCGGCACCGAGATTATCCCCGAAGAGGCTGCCATAGTGCGGGAGATCTTCACTCGCTACTTGGACGGGGACGGCCCGATGCAGCTGGCGAAGGAGCTGTACGAGCGCGGAGAGAAGACCGCCGAAGGACGCAATTGGAACGCGCCCCGGGTACGCGATCTCCTCGACAATCGCCATGTCACGGGTATTCGCGTGTTCCGAGGTGAAGAGATCGGCGACGGCGAATGGCCGGCGATCATCGATCGTGGCATGTGGCTGGAGGTCAAGGAGCGGCGCAGCTACCGGGCGGCGGTGTGGGCAGCCAGGGGCACGCCCGGCAGGTTTCACCTCCTGCGCGGCATCGTGGTCTGCACCGGATGTGGCAAGCCGATGGGCGGTGCGGCGACGAAATACATCTGCAACCACACCCAACGACTCGACATGCCCCGCTGTCACCGTGCGATCAAGGCCGCCAATGTCGAGGAGTTCGTCACCGAGGCCGCGCTCTACCTGCTGGAGCGCCTTGACCTCACTGATGCCCCGGCGCCTTCAACTCTCTCCGAAGAAGACCAAGCGGCGATCAATGCGGACCGGCGGGAACTCGATGATCTGAAGGACATGTGGGAGAGCCAGGAACTGAGGACGCGGGAGTACCGCGAGATGCGGAAAACGGTCGAGGCCCGCATCGCGGAAGTGGAACGAAAGATGATTGTCCGGCCGACCGCGGAAGTCCTGGAAGGCCTGGTCGGTCCTGGCGCTCGGGAGAGTTGGAAGGCGCTTGAGAAGGCGGAGAGCTACCAGCGCATGAACGCCGTGATGCGGTTCCTGTTCGCCGCCGTCAAGATCAAAGAAGCCACGAAGAAGGGCCGCCAGTTCGACTACGGCAGGATCGACATAGAGCAGAACCCGATCTGGCTCTGACCACATCGAGCGAAGAGGGGCCCGCAGCTGGGGCCCCTCTCGTCTTTCACTCGACCTTCCCGCCCGGTTGGCGCTCCAGGAGCCGGGCCAGGCGACGAGCAGCTTCCGGACTGATCTTGGTGGAGAACTTCCGGCACACACGGTCCAAGTGCCGGGCCATGTCTGTATCTCGTTGTCGTTGGTTCATCGGATCGCCCTTGACCGACCGATCTCCGCGCGGGCGATCTCGCGGTTCTGGGCTTGATCCTCGGCGATGCCTGCTGCGATGAGGGTGGCGCCGGGGGAGTGGCCGGAGCCGACGTACCGCCAGCGGGCATCCGTGACTGTGTCGGGTTCGTCGGTGGCCTCGGATGCGGTTCGTTCGTGTTCGGCTCGGTCGGCGCGTAGGGCTGTGTACGTGGTCGAGTAGACGCGTGATTTGGTGAGGATGTGGCCCCGGTACCCGAGGGTGTGGGCCCAGGCGCGCAGCCGGAGGGGTTCGAGTTCCGGGACGCCGCCGAGTTGCCAGCAAGTGCGCATGAGAGCGCGTACGTGAGGCGAGAGCCGGGCCGCGGTGATGTCATCCGGGTGCGTGACGCGGTAGTCGAGGCCGGCGGAGGTGTCGGCCGCGCCTTTGGTGACGTATTTGGCGACGTACGCGGCAACTGCGTCGTCGGTCAGGCCGTAGTGACCACTTCCGAAGGCGTGGAGCGGCCGGGCGTCGAGTTGGGCACCCCAGCGCAGTTCTCGTTCCCCCAGTGCTCTGCTGTACGGGGTGCGCAGGTGCACGGCTGCTGCGGCGGTAGGGACGACAGCCGCTAGGACGTCGGCTGTTGCCCAGGGCGGAGGCGGATCGTCCGGGCCACCCGCGCCGTCTAGGCGGACGACCGCGTGCACGTGGACGGCCGCACGGCGTTGGTACTCGGCGACCTTGGCATACGAGATGCGCACCGCCTGGCGCAGTTCGCTGCGGGCGTGCCCGGTGCGGGTGGCGAGGTGGTTGTAGAGGTTGTCGGTGAACGCCTTCCACAGCCGTCCGGCGTGCGCGTGCCAGAGGATGTGGGTCGGGTAGTCGTAGCAGTCGGGGCAGAACGGCTGTCCGACAGCGGGGTCGGTTGCATCGTGGGTGACCGGACAGCGGGAGGTTCGGCCGTGTTCGCACCGGTCGGCGTTGCGTCGCGGCCGGCATAGTTCGCGGTCGGCGGTAGCGCGGTGGACGGGGCCGAATGAGGGCGCTGTGAGGGTGACGAACAGCCGGGGCCGATCCCGTACGTCGGTCGGTACGGCCTTCCCGCCGACGAGTCCGGCGCGGACGAGGTGGAAAGTGTCGCCCGCGTGAAGGCGGGAGCAGGGTGCGCAGACAGTGGCTCGGCGATTGCGGCAGCGGATGAGCAGGCGTTCGCCGGGTTCGTTGTTGGTGTCGTACTGGTGCAGGACTTGTCCGCTAGTGGCGTCGCGCGTGGTGGTGGAGCCGGCGAGATGGATCGGGTGCGCGCAGCCGCCGGTGGCGTTCACTTGCTCCAGCCATCGGGCGAAGCGAGGGCTCTGGACGAGGCGGATCAGGTCTTGGTCGACTTCGGAGAGCTGACACAGACGCGCCGTACGGTTGAGCACGGCGCGTCTGTCAGCCGAGGGGTTCTCGGTGGGGATGGTGGGGACCTCCCGGGATGGGCCGCCGAAGCGGCACGGATGGGTTCGGATGGGTGGGATTCGTCCATGGAGATCGCTCCCGGGGTTGTTGCTGACAGGGCTGTGCGGGATGGGTCAGCGGATGGTGCCGGTGCCCCGGCAGCAGCGGCAGCGTCGCCGGTGGCCGGTGCGGGTCTTGCGGTAGCGCTCGCCCTTGCAGATGGGGCAGCGGACTTGGCGCATGGGCATGGTTCGGTCGCTCCCTGCTTCTCTCAGGTGTGGCTGAAGCCGGCCAGGAACCAGTTCACGAGGCCGTCCGCGGTGAAGATGACCGGTGTTTGTCCCAGGTACATGCCGAACAGGGCGATCAGTACCGCTTGCCACCACCGCACCTCACGGGAGTGGACGAGGAGCACGGTGGCGAGCCCGAAGACTAGGGCCAGCGGAAGAGCTGCGGACTCACTCATGCGCCGCACCGTTTTCCACCGCGTTCGCCAGGTACGGCAGGCACGGAGTCAGCTCCGCGCACTCCGTCGCTGTTTCCTGCACTTCGTCGGACGTGGTGAGCCGCGACCGGGCACGGACCCAGTTGCCCATGTCGCCGACGGTCACCGCGATGCCTTGTTCTGCCTCACTGATCGACTGAGCAACCGTCACGGCATCCTTGTTGAGATCGCCGAGCGCCATTTCCGCCGTCCCGGGATCGTTGACGCGGTGGCAGATCCGGCCGCTCAACTGGGCACGGAGCGCGGTGACTCCGGGTCCGAGATCGGAGCCGACCCGCTGGCCGGCCACCACTAGGTGGACGCCGAGGGCCGCGCCGAGCTGTGCTAGCCGCAGGAGGTAGGTCGAGCACTGCTCTGCCTCTGCCCGCTGTTCCTTGCTGCCGTTGGTCAGGTACAGCTCTGCCAGTTCATCAACGATCACGACCACCGGCACCGGCCGTACTTTCTCGTTCAGGTCCCAAATCGACCGGGCACCGGCAGCGCGACAGAGCCTCATGCGCTCCTGCATGTTGGTGACCAGCGCACCGAGGACGACGACCGCCTCACTGCGGGAGGTGGCCAGGGCGGAGAGCCGTTGTTCGGCTAGGCCGAGCTCCATGCCGCCTTTGCAGTCGACGCCAACCAGAGCGACGGGTTGCGGGGCGAGCTGGGTGACCAGCCGTGCGATCAGCGTGGACTTACCGGACTGCGTCGCACCGACGATCAGCCAGTGCGGCACGCGCCGGAAGTCCATCACCCACGCACGACCTGTCTCCAGCGCACCCACGACCACCGATAGCAGCACGGTGGACTCCGGCACAGCAGGGTGGCCGGGATGTTCCAGTGGATCGGTGGCCGTGGCCGTGATCAGTACGACACCACGTTCCGGCGAAACGACCCGTACGGCGTGCATGCGCCAGGCGTGCGCGAATGCGTCTGCCGCAGCTAGAAACGGGGTGAGTGTCTGCCCGGCGCGTAACCGCACCAGGAGTTCCAGACCGTTCGGGGTGAGCCGGGGGAACGCGCAGCGCGGGGCCCGGGGCCGCAGTGGCTCGCCCTTGACCGCCAGGTCCCCCAAGACACGGCGGGTGGGCTTGGGAGAGACCGTGAGGCCGTTGACGTAGGCCACCTTGGACCAGGTGAACACCACGCGCAGAGCAGTACGGGGGTAGCCGGTGAGGTACCAGTGCCAGTCCGGTCGCCGCTGTTGCAGTTCCTTGCCGACAAGTAGCAGCCACGCCAGTAAGGCGAGGGCGAACGCGAGCAGGATCGAATTCATCAGGCACCCCCCGTCTTGCCGGCGGGCGCGGTGGCGGTTGTGTTGGCGGTCGGTACGGGGGTGATGGCTGCCGCGCGGAAGCTGATTCCGTGTCGGTCGCCCATCGCCCAGGCGAAGGCGTCGAGACCGGTCACGCGCACTTCCGCGCCCTCGACCACTCCCTTGGGCTCTCCGGTGACGGCGATCTCGATCACCGAGACCCGACGACCTTCCTGGCGGACCGTCACGGCTACGGAGTAGATGGTGTTGCCGTCCCGGTCCTTCTTGACCTCCTTGGTTTCGAAGTCGCTGATCTTCGGTTCAGGTCCGACGGCGCACCGCAGCACGCCCAGTCGGGAGGTGTCCACAGGGATGGACTGCATGGATGGGGCCTCCTTGGCCACTGAAACGCTAGGACGTCATGTGACGTCACTCGTACTTACGAGTTAAGAGTCTGCATGTCTTGACCGAAGAAGGCAACCACTTATGCTTACGAGTGACGTCAGCTCACGTCAGGACTGAACACCACAGGTGATGAGGAGGCCCGGCATGGGAGAGATCCAGCGTCCCGGCGCGCTGTACCAGCAGGTCGCCGCCGAAATCCGCAGTGGCATCACGACGGGCGAGTACAAGCCCGGAGCCCCGCTCCCCTCGGAAGCCCAACTCATCAATCGCTACCAGGTCAGCCGCCCGACCGTACGCAAGGCCATCGCCGCCCTCCGTGCGGAGGGGCTGATCGAGGTCATTCATGGCAAGGGCAGCTACGTACGAGCCATGCCCGCCCCGGCGGTCACCATCAGGCGGACTATCACCCGCAGCGGGAGGACGTTCCGTACTGGCCACCAAGCGTGGCAGGAAGTCGAGGCCCCGTCGGTCTACCGCACCACAACCACGGCAACCACCGGCCCGCTTCTCGGACTGGCAGAAGGCGAAGCCCTGTTCGCGGTTGACCGCCTACTGTCCGACCCGCACACCGACACCCGCGCGCTGCACCGCGTGCTCATCCCGTTCGCCACCGCGGCCAACGAAGCCGAACAGCTCGGCGAAGCCCCGGACACAGAGCCGGAACAGATCTACGCCATCCTCGCGGCAGTTGGTCACACACTCACCTGGGACGAGACCGTCAGCGCCCGCATGCCCTTGCCCGACGAACGCGTCACGCTCCGGATCCCCGACGCGACTCCCATCGTCCATGCCACCCGCGTCACCCTCGGCACAGACCAACGCCCGCTGATCCTCGAAGAACTGCGCGCCGGCGCCGACCGCACCCAACTCGCCTACCGAATCACCGCCGACAGCCCCCGAGCACTACACGCCCTCTGAGTCCGCGACCCAGGCAACTGTCGAAACCTGTCTTCACTTACTCAAGACCTGCGCACGGCGCGGGTGCGCGCCGCCTCAGCGGCGCGGCCTGCCTCTGTCTTCGCCCCGGCTGGCCGCGCCAGGCGGCGCGCTACGTGCTGCGGGCGGAAGCGAGAAAGCCATCCGCAGGTCAAGAACACGCCTCCGGCGGGGGCGCTCAGACTCCGGGATGGGAGGGACGCCGTTCGCGGGTGCCGGCCGGAGCGTGGCGAGCGTTGTGGGCTCCCATCCCGACCGCCTTCGACCCAGGCAGAGCCGAGCAGTCGCGGCCCAGGGCGTCAAGGTCGTTCGTACAGTGGCGCGCTCCACCTTGACGCCCTGAACCACGCCCGCTCCACGGTGTGTGGGTCGAAGGCGGACGGGATGGGAGCTGGAGTGAATCGTGGGTTGGGGTGGTGAAGTGGCCGAAGCGCACTACGAACGACCGCACGCCCCCTCACAATGCTGGTATGGATCAAGCACTCGCGGCCATAGTCGGAGCAGGCGTGGGCTCCATCGGGGCCACCTTTGCCGCCGTCTGGGCGGGCCGCCAGTCTAAGTGGCAGACCAGGACTCAAATGCGAGGCCATCACCTGCAATGGCGAAGAGAGTCACGACGCACTGCGTTCGCTGACGTCATACGCGCGTGTGGGGACTTGCAGCACATTTGCAAGGAGACCGTTGCTGCCACCCTGGAATCCCCGCGAGACGATGAAGCAGTGGCCCAGCACATGGCAGCTGTCGAACAACGCTGGGCCGTCCTGCTGAGTGCGCGCATTGTGGCCGATTTGGAATCCCCGACTCTCGACGAGACGTTGGCGGCCCTTGTAGGTAGCCATGCCGAGATGGTGAACCAAGTGCGCAACGTCGTAAGAGGGAACACGCGCTGGGGTGAAGCAGCCACGGCAGCTGGGGTCGCCAGCGCCTCAACGGGCCACTTCGTCAGCAAAGCCCAAAAGGAACTCAATAGCTACGAAGGCACCACATGATCAGCTGAGCTGAATACGACCGGATGCCCGAGACGAAGATCTCAGCCGCGTGCCCCCTACGTGCCGATGAGGGAGGAACGAGCGGGGAACCACGGGGAACTGCGGCAAAGCAGCCGGTCCCGCGCAGGTCAGCATCCTTGCAGCTCAGCAGGCATCCGCATACGGCGTTTTCCAAACTGGGCTCCAGAACGCACGATGCGGCGCTTGGCTGAGTAGTCAGAGCACGATTACAACGGCATCGACAATCGATTCCAGGAAGTCAAGACTGTCTCGCACCATAACTTCACTGATCGGGTATCTCGATCGCGGTGGAGTAGGGTCAGTATCAGCTTCGTGAGCGATCTTGTTGCGGCGATCAACGATCAACTTCAGCTGACGTTTAACGTCCTCCGGCTTGGCGCTAAGTTGCTTTGCCACTTCCCCCCAGAGAGAAACATCACTTACCAGCCGGAAGGCGTCAGCTACCTTATCCGGATTCTGGAAGCTGAGATAGCCGTGCTGTTCACGTATCTCCTGTTCGAGCCAAGCAGCACCGCCCACAGCAATAGCCGAATTCACAGCCGCGAGGCTGACGCGAAACTTATCGTATCCTTTTGCGCGCCGATGTTGACCCAATTGCGTGGCAATCATCTTGGCACGAACTTCTTCATGGACGAAATGATCGAACGCACTTACACCCTGCACGAGCGAAGAGCGCAACAGATCGTCAGTGTTGATGGCCGCAGTCACCTGTGCCCTAAGCGCAGAAGCAGTCGCGATCAAATCTCTCGCATACGTGATGTTCTGCTTAAAAAGAGAGACCTCGGGAGCTGGCACAGCAACTCACGCCTTCGAGTCTTCAATCAGGGAATCAACACGCTGGGCCAACTCACTAAAGTCGGCATGAAAGGAATCGCGAGATGAAATGAAATTTTCCAGGACGTCCCCCGCAGCAGCAAGTTGACTTTCAGTCAGGGAAAACACTGGCGTTGCGTGCTCTTGAGAGCGGGAGATCAAACTATTGAAATCAGCAATCAGGGACAGATTCAATCCTGGACCCAACCCATTGTCTGCATAGATCTCCGGAGGCAGGAGTAGATCTTCTGATTCAAGAGCCGGACGCAGTCTAGTTTCCACGGCAGAATCGATCTGATCAATCCAGCGCTGGAACGCTGAGGCCGCCTTCCCCTTGCGGGGTCGATACTTTTGGATGACAGTCCCCAATACCTTCAAGCGCGGCTCAGGGAATGGGTATGCCGCGTCCCTCAGAACGGGCATCCTGCTGGCTTGAGCAGCCCACATCTTCCATCGGGGAAGTATTCTTGCGAGCGAGTCAATCGCCATCACGGAAAAAATATCAGGCGAGGTCGGCAGAATCATGTAATCACTGATGGAGACGAGGTTCTGGTTGATTGCACCAAGACCTGGACTCATATCTATCAACACGTAGTCGGCGTCGATGGATTCAGCCGTAGCGTTGATCAGGAAGTTCATGCTTCCGGGAAGATTCTGCAATGCTTGGATAGCCGCAGACAACTCCTGTGCAATCCCTAGAGTAACTTCTAGCTCAGCCAAGCGTAGATCGCCAGCTAGCAAATGGAGTCCAGGTCGTGCAGTAACCGTGACTGTTTCAACTGGCTCAATCGATCGCGGCTGCGCCTCGAAGGCCGGGAGCAAACCCGAACGAAGAGTATTTCTTCCCTGCGTCTCGTAAAAGTTCTCTAGCTCATCCGCACCTTGGAATCCCAGAACCATTCCGGTGAGATTGCACTGCGGATCCGAGTCGACCATCAGGACTTTTTTGCCCTGTTCTGCCAGCATCCACCCCAAATTGAAGACGGTCGTGGTCTTACTGACTCCGCCTTTGTGGTTGAACAGGGCAATTTTCTGCATGAAGAGCGTCCTTCGCCTCAGAGTGCGAAGATCCTACCTCAACGTCCCATCTCGGTTTGGCTGTTCAGTACGGCGCGGAATCTCGTGCTCATGCAGCACATCCGCGTGGCACGTCAGCAGGGCGTCGAGGCCCTCCAGGAGACGGCCGGCGGAGACTAGGGCATCGGCCAGGTAGCCGCGCTCGCACGCCTCAATCACCTCGGCCAGATCGCTGCGGACGGTGTGAAGGGAGACGCCCTGGATGAGCACGCCAGGGAACCTTCGCGCGGGACGGCGAACCACGTCGTTGCTGCCGTCAGTGAACAGCTTTACCTCAACGCACTCCATCACGCCAGCCAACTGACATCACCAGCTGACATCAACGGCGGCGCACGCAGGTACCCTTGAGCGACCGCGAAGACTGGACCAACAAGAGCGCCAAGGCTTCCCGGAAGCCTCTCAATCGAACTCCTAAAGCGGTGCTCAATCCTGTCGCGGTGGGCCGCTTTGTCGCATCCCTACCGGGCCGCCCCTGGGTCGTCAGGCCGACGACGACCACCACCGACCAATGACGCCCACAACTGCGCAGCTCTCCTACATGTTGCGGAGCAGTGCCGCACCCCGCCGGAGGGGCGGTTCAATGCCAGCACTCACAAATGTGAGTTGCCGCACACCTGTCGGCCCGAAATGTGAAGCTTGTGACGATTTGTTCCCGCTTCACCGGGGACCGAAAACCCGTGTCCCGGTTATGCCCCCTTTTGTCTTCTGGGGTACTCAAATAGATGCAGGTCAGAGTCATGCGGCGAGGATCGCTTCATTGAGGTGCATTCCGCTTTGTTCGGTATGCACCTTACGTGCTGCTCGGTAGCCAGGACTCCAGAGCGAAGCCATGATGGCGGCACCTAGTTCTCAGCGTTCGCCCACGCCACCGAGCCGGCAAGCCACAGGTGACGCAGGCGAACACAAGACGCCGCGGAGGCATCGACATGAGTGCGTCGCAGGTTCATCCCAACACATCCACTCCGACCGCGCAGATCTGGACAGCCATAGTGATCGTCATCGTGATCTTGACGTGGCCAGCTCTCAGTAGAGCGGTCGGTGCGCTAACTGACGCACTGTCACTAGTGGCGGCTCTGACCGCGGGCGGTTACCTCCAGAAGAGGGCCCGCCACAGAGGCGACATACGTGATGCTCTCGGGCATGGGTGATCCGCGCCTAGCGTGGTTCGGACGTCATCAAGTCACCGACATTCCAAGCAGAGCCGGATCCGGCGCCCATATCCGGCAGCGCAACCAGACACAGAGCATGCCGCCGGCCTGGAGAAACAGCGATGGTGTATCCGGCAAACCCCGTTCTGCTCTTCAATGAGGACGGGCGCATGTTCATCCTCCATGAGCCAGCCCTCGCCAACGATCTGATCGAATCCGAGGACGAGTTTTACGAGGGCTACGACGGCCGAGGGTGTCCGGTTAGGGCATGCGGAGAGCCCGGGGAGGTGTACCTGACTCTGGTCACCACAGAACCGCAGGAAGACAGATTGCGTGGGCTCGTGGACCGCTACTACACCGTCTTCGCTGCACGACATCCAACACGCATCCCGCCCCAAGAAGACGACCTAGCAGCCTTCATCCGGGCTGTGTCGGAGGACTGGATCGAGGAATAGAGGTACGGACTATGCGCGGCCGGGAGATGCGTCCGCGTCTGTGGGTGGCCCTCTGACGCGTAAATAGAGCCTGGTCAGGGTGGGTGTGGGCAAGGCTGGGTGCCCGGTGGCCGCGGAGGGCCGCCGGGCATCCGGGTCTGCCTGTCAGACGGCGGTCTCCCGCGGCGGAGGTAACTGGCTTGGTCTCGCCGTACCCAGGGAGAGAGCCATTCGCCCTGTGTGGCCGGATCGCTCCCTTGTGGGTACTTCGTGTACGTGTCAAACAATTGGGAGGCGGGTGATCGAAGGAGGGGGCGCTGTATGTCTGCGTTGGGTGACGATCGGGTTGTGCCATCGGATTGGGCGGCGGAGCGGTTTGGGCGGCAGGCCGGCAAGCTTGCTGCAGCGGTTCCGGTGCAGCTGGCCCGGGCTCACGCGCAGGCTCACGCTACTCACCTCACGGCGGGGTTGAAGAAGCGAAGCCCTTACGGTTCCACTCTCGCGGAGGCCGTGCGCGAGAACCTGGCCGATACGGCGCGGGAGCTGCGGGAGTCCGTGCGAGACGTGCGCGGGTACGAGTACGCGGTGATTAACGATCAGGCACTCTTCCCCTTCAGGTACGCAGACAGGCCGAAGCCCCTTGATTGCGCTCGGTTGCCCTCCGACGCTTCACCTACGCGCCGTCGGTTGCTCCAGGCACATGGGCCACAGCCTCCGGAGCCGCTGTTCGACCTCGGCGACGACCTCACAACCGAGGAGTACCTGAAGCTGCACGAAGTGTTCGAGGAGCTGGGGGCGGCCACGAAGCTCGTCTGCGTCTTCTTCACGGCCGACGTGAAGAGCGGCATCCATGTCATCCATTGGGGGGAGGCTCACCTTGAACCCGACCGCACCTTCAGCTGGCCCCACAGTGAACAGCTCCCGGTGGCTCCCCAGCCGCTTGAGTGACTGGGGTGGCTATGACTTCCTGGCCTGCCCCGCGTCGAAGCCGGGTCGCCTGACTCCAGGCCGTCCCTGGGCCGTGCGAGGCCGCCCAAGGCCGATCGAAGACGACCGACAGTGACAGACGAGCTACAGGGGTGATCAGGGGAGGCGCAGGTCAGAGTGGTCTGACCATACGCGTTTCCTTCGAGGGTTAGCCGTCAGGCGAGATGGGGTGTTTCTTGCCGTGCCGCAGCAGTCAACCGTGCCAACTAGGGTGTCGAGCATGACCACTTCTCCAGATCATGTGGACAGCAGAGAGGACCTGGCCGCCTTCGTTCGTTACCTGTACCGCAGCCACGCCGAGGACGGCAGCTCATGGGAGAACGCGGATCTTTCGAGCTTCCTGGAGGCCTTGGCAGCATGGATCGACGACGCGGACGGCTGGTACAGCAACGCTGGCCGCGAGTTGCCCGGCAGCGGTGACTGGACGTTCTTCGCACGGGCCCTGCAAGCAGCGACCGTCTACGAGTAATCCGGGGCCTTGTCGAATGCGTGTCGAAGTCGGCAGCAGCCCGAACGTGGCGTTCGGCAAGCACCAGGTCAGAGGCACTCCCCCAGCGATCCGTCCTAGCGCCTTCTAAGCGCTCTGCCAGTACATCGATCAGGCGCTCACCGATCGCGGCATCGACGTCATTTCCTGCGCCCCCGAGTGAGTGGCGAGTGAGTTCACATCCGGTCTGATCTCGGACGAACGTTCTCCCAGCTCAGACGGTTAGTCGGGGCACATAGGCGTATGCCCTCCGGAGCCGTTGCTCATCATGACCAGCCACAAACCTGCGGGTCACGAAAGAAGCGCCATAGATCCCGCAGTCCGGTCAGGCAGAGGCGAACCGCGCGCCATGGCAACGTGGCATCGGGAAGGGAACCTGAAACCGACATGGCATTTCGCCAACCTGACCCGGCGACTCCAGCAAGACTCTGTGCATGGAATCGTCGGTTGTCGTCGGAGTCATCGGTCTGGCAAGTGCCCTCATGGGCGCGGGTGTGGCGTTCGCTGGGATCGTGTACCAGCAGCGACACCAGGAACGGATTGCTCGCGAGGCGCAGCGCCAGGCGCTGGCTACCGGAGCTGTTGAGCGAGTCCTCGGCGAGCTGTCGGCTATCCAACGAATCGTCAGGCGGTCAACCCGGGACCTGACCGCTGAAGAGGGGGAGGAGCGACGTCTCCGTCTGCACGACCACGTGGCTTCCATCCTCTTGGAGGCTCAACGAATACCTGATCCTCGGGTGCGAGACCGGGTGAGGGAGAACGCATCGTTCGTGCTTCTCTCCCCACCTGAGGACACCCGCACACCCGACGAGCGCCGACTGGACGGGATGCAGGTGTGTGGGGATTCGATTGGGTGTCTTGGCGCATATCTACGCGAGGAGCCGCTGCCTGACAGGCCCTCCCCCGTGCAGGAAATCATAGACAGGTGGCCCACGTTTCGAGGCGGAACGGACTGGTTCACGGAGGCATGAGTGGCACTAGGCAGTGCACGAGCGTCCCAGCTGTCCGGCTACAGATGGGCTGCAACAGGTCCCCGGCCAGCCACCTTTGTCGCGCCGATTGCCAGGCGCTGCGCACCGATGGTGGAACGGCGCCAAGACAGCGAACGGCCCTGGAGGCGGGTGTCCTTTCCGGGGCCGGCTGCCACCCTGTCCGGGCTAGAAGTCTTCGTCCTCGGCTCTGACGCGTGCACCTGCCTGCTGCGCCTTGTGTTCGACAGCCCCCTGGGCTCCCTCCGTGGTGGTGAGCGTGACGCTCAGACTGATGAGCTGGTGGTTAGCATTGGGCGCATCGAGGACTTTGCTCAGCTCCCTGAGGAGTTGCCAGACCTGGTCCCGGGCCTCCGGAGCGGTGATGCTGCGGTTGGTCAGCTCGATGATGTAGCGCTTGAAGGAGGCAGGCTCCGAGCCATTCCCGGCGCCTACGGTATTGCTGGTTTCGCCAGCCCCTCCCGTCGTAGCGCGGTACTCCTGATCGTCAGCGCCGAACAGACCACCGGGCTCTCCGTTGCTGACTGGCCCGCCTGGTTGCTTGGGAATCGAGACCGTGGTGGTGCCCCTGAAGGCGCCATCGGCGGCGGGCACGGTCTCGGCCGCTTTGATCTCGCGGCGGAGGTTCTGGCTGATGGAGGCGATCGAGATGTGTTCCGGAGATGCGATGGCGAGCTTGTCACCGTCGGAGTCGGCCAGTTCCCAGCCGCTGTGGAGCAGAGCGAAGATTGCCCGGCGTATATCGTCGGTTGCGGTGACCAGCGGGAACAAGGGGTTCTTGTAGAAGGACTGGACGACTTCGCGGGGGGTCAAGGTGCGCTCGAAGGTGTCCAGCAGGGCGGCGAGGTAGTCTGCCGAGAGTCCTCCCGTGATCGTGGCGCGGCTGGCCGCGACGAGCGCCGCCCATACCTGGTCTCCGCGCAGGGATGACTTGCTGTCGTCATCGAACCGCTTGAACTCCACATGCAGTCCGTCTGAGGCGCGGACGAGGTAGGCGTAGTGCTGGAAGGCCTTTTGGATGTCCTTCTTGAGCTTGTCCTCAGCCTCGGTGGCCTTGGTAGTGGCTTCGCGAAACTCGTCAACGTCCTCCGGGTTGATCTGCTTGAGGACACTGCGCCAGGCGAGGACTTCCCTCGCGCGTTTGCGTGCCACGTCCCGCCGCTGTGTGTTCACGCAGGCCACGACGCAGCTGGCGGCGTTGTCCACGCGCAGCGCGTCGGGACCGAGCCCGAGGAGAGCGGTAATCTCGGCACGGCTGAGGGTGTCCTTGCCGTTGAGCAGGGTCCAGCGGCGCGGGTCGAGTACCACGAGGCGGGTGACGGCCGAGTCCAGTCCATCGAAGGTGCGTGCGAGGTCGATGGCCCCGGTGGCGGTCGGCGCGTCGATGAAGCGGATCTCATCGAAGGTTCCGGGACGTGCGAGCCTTTGCGTCTGCTCCCACACCAGCTTCTCGCACGAGTGCGGGTCCACGAGCGCAAGGGAGGCAGTGAAATACATCCGGAGCGTCTGCTTGATCGACAGGTAGTAGCGCCCGGGCGCGTTTGCCGGCTGGGTGATCTCAAGTGCGCCGAGGCCGTCCTCACCGATAAGGGCGTTGAAGACCTCCTCAGCGTCCGTGTAGGGGGTGCCGGGAGCCGGGATGGGCTCGAGGATGGCGGCGAGCATCTCGGCCTTGGTCGCTCCCCGGCCGCCACGCGGGCGGCCGACCATGGAGTAGCAGAACAGGGCGGTGGCCATGCGCACGCCCGCGTGGTCCTGGCGGGCAGTGACACCGGCAGTGCGCAGCCGCTGGTCAATGGCGACGGCGCGCCCTGCCGATCCGTCGCTGCTGGTGACATCGGTGGTGGCGACGGAGCGATAGCCCTGGATGGCCCGGTCGTTGCCCATGAACAGGCCGGACGAGAGCAGCTGTTCGAGGGCGGTGGTGAGGGGGATGTCGCCGACGCCGATGAGAGCCGGCGCCCAGTTCCCGGCCTGGTGTTCGGTGACCCAGTGCAGCGCGGTCCGGGCGAAGATCGCGACTGTGGAACGGACGCGCTGGAAGTTCTGGACTTGTGACCATTCCTCGCGCACCAGTCGCATGAGTTCGGGGTGGAACGGGTAATTCGCCTCGACTCGCTCGGCGAAGCCGCTCAGTCCGCGGGTTGGGCCCAGCTTGTCGAATACCTTGTCTCGCCAGCCGGCCTCGCCTGCTGTGCTGTACTGCTCGGCTACGTGTGACGCTGCAGCGCCCACCTTGGCAGGTTCGAACAGGCGGCGCTGAATGATCGAGGCGAAGTCGTGGGAGTCGGTCACCGCGACTCTGCCGCCCGGGCCGTTCCGCACGAGCCGTTCGGAGACGTAGCTGCGGAAGTCGTCAGCGAGTGGCGGGTAACCGCGCTCGTCGAGTTCGCTGCGCACCATGACCACGACACAGGCGACGCGGGGAACGTCGTCGCAGGCGTCCATGAGAGCGTTGAGGAACGCCTTCTCGTTGGGCATGCGGTCGATGTTGGTCGCGTCGGCGAGCTGCAGTACGTAGTCCATGAGCTCGTCGAGCAGGATGAGCACGGGTCGTCCCGCGTCACTCAGCGCCTGCTGCAGTGTCCCCTTGTGCGGGCCGCTGGCGACGTAGCGCTGGTAACGGTCCATGTCGCCGGCGGTCAGCGACCACAGGAACCGCTCGAACAGGTTGGTGGCCGGGCCGAATGTCTCACTGGTCTTGCCCGGACTGAAGTAGTCGGCGGTGAGTACGACGGCTTGGGCACCGGTGAGGTTAACGGTGCGGCCGCCCTGCTCGGCCTCGCCGCGGACCTTCCGGCCCAGTTCTGTGGCGAAGAACTCCTGAGGGGAGTTGGCCATGTGGTACAGCCCGACGAGGGCGTGGCTCTTGCCTCCGCCCATGCCTTGGTCCAGGTGGAACAGCGCCGTAGTTCCGGTACCGGCATCGGTGCCCAGCCGGCGAGCGATGCGGCTGAAGAAGCCCACGAGGTTCGGGGTGGGCTGGGTGATGTCGCCGTAGTAGTCGACCTTGCGGTAGGGCACGTCAACGGTCCGGTAGACCGCCTTGTGCAGGCTCATCTGCAGTTCGCCGACCGAGCCGTCGGATGCGGTGACCTCGGGCCGCAGAGTCAGGACGTCAGCCCAGTGTGCAGCGGTGCTGGTCGGCATGCTCAGCTCTCCTCGGTGGTGAACGACAGGGCGAGCTGGTCGTCGCGCTCTCCGGCGGCGAGCTCGGTTGCGACGCGCTGTGCCAGGTTGGCGATGGTGCCCGCGTTGCGCTGAATGGCAGTAAGGGCCTTGGCCACTGCGTCGCTGGGCGGCAACTGCGAGAGGATCTCCCCGACGACGGCCCACAAGTGGGCGTCAGTGGGCTGCCGGTCGGACTGGCCGATGACAGCGGCGACGCTCTCGGTGGCGCCTTGGTCCCAAGCGGCGGCCATGGCCCGGACCACTTCGAACGTCGAGGATTTGTCGCTGACAGTGCTCGGGGCGTCGACACGCAGTTTGTAGCCGCTCTTGCTCTCGGTGAGCAGCGCGCCGCGCAGATCCTCCAGACGCAGGTTGTCTGCTTGTGCCAGGAAGCGGGCCTCGCCCTTCGGGACGTCCGAGCGGGCGTAGAGCCGCTGCCAGAAGACGGCGAAACGGGTGGGTGCGTCGAACGTCTCAAGCGGCAGCTCGTCCAGCTTGAGTGCCGTGGCGTCACGGACCGCGGTGCGCGCCAGTGTGAGGTAGCGGTCGAGCTCGGCCTGGCCGCCATCGGGCTTGAGGATCTTGGCGTAGCGGCCGTAGACCTCCATCGCCGGCCCGTAGGCAGCCATGAGCTGGTCAGTGAGTGCGAGGCCTTCGCGGTCCCACTCTCGCGCGGCGGCCTTGACCCGCTCGGCGACCTCGCGGTCGACCTGAGCGGCGGTGGCGAGCGGGCGGTTCGCGGCGGCGACGCGGCAGCCGATCGTGACGGTGACCTTGATGCTCGCCACACCGGTAGAAGCAGTCTCGGTCCTCGAAGGCCAGGAACTGGTGACGACGAAGCCAGCATCGCGCAGGGCGCCGAGCAGCCGCCGCCACGCGTCAGGATCGGAGTGCCCGAATACGACGACGAGGTGACCGTCCGCACGCAGAACACGACGCGCCTCGCCGAACGCCCGGCTGAGCATGTGCTCGTAGAAGTCACGCGTTCGATGCTCGCCCGGGGCGTTGCCGCGCTTGACGATGATCTCTTCGGTCTTGTCCTGCAGCCCCGGAACGTCGAAGAGGTCGGGGAACACGTCGAAGAGGCAACGCTTCAGCCAGACGTGAAAGAGGTCCGACGCGTCAGCGTAGTCGATCATGTTGTAGTACGGCGGGTCGGTCACGACCGCATCCACCGACCCGTCCCGGAAGGGGAGGGCTATCGCCGAGGCACGGCGGAATCGGCCCGGACGTCCTGCAGCGCTTCCCTGGATGACCTTCTTGAGCGCCTGCAACCCGCTGTCAGTGACGCTCTCCCACGTGCCCGGACCGGTGCCCGGCCCGGCCTCGAGGTGGTCGAACTGAAAGGACACCTTGCTCTCGTCCGCGAAGATGTCGTGGACCTGGACCCATGTCCCCTTCCGCGAGGCGTTGCCGCCGAAGGCGGCGAGCTTTGCGCCCCGGGTAGATCGTCGGAGTCGCCGCTGCATGTTCGCTGCGGCGTAGGCGGTGAGCGCGTCTGCGTAGTCCTTCGTGAGTCCCGCCCCCAACAGGTCGGTGCGCACGCCGCGTATAGCGCGGACGGTCTCCGCGAAGAGCAGAGCCTGCCGGTCGTTCATGAGGGCGCCGTAGGTGCGATAGCCGTAGCCACTGGCTCGGATCGTGTCCTGGTTTCCTGGCGGGATTGCCTCGTCGGGAACAGCAGAGAAGGGGCCGAAGCTGTCAAGCTGGGCGAGGTCGACGGACTTCGCACCACGCACCTCGTCAGCCGTCGGGGCGCGGAAGGTCTTGCCGACCCCCTCGTTCTCCTCCCCGACAGCGAGAAGTTCGTCCTCGTACTGGCCGGCGAACCCCATCGCCTTGACGGTATCGAGCGTGTGAACGTGTCCGCAGGACGGAAACGGGCAGCGGGCGCTCTTGCCCTTGCGGCCGGCTGCAGCCGAGAACGTCGGCTGCTGAGCGGGGTCTCCGTCCACGACCAGTGGACTCCACCGATCCCCGTCGATGACGAGCTCGAGCGACTGCCCATAGTCCCCTTCACGTCCCGAGGGGAACTGTAGTCGCATGCTGCCTATGAGCGGGAAACGTCGACGGCACTGGTCACAAGGGATGCTGACGGCCCACAGGTAAGCCCAGGGCACCTTTCCGCCACTATTGGCCGGGTAGTAGGGCGCGACAGCATCGGCCACACGCCTGTTCACTTCAGCGAGTACGGCACGGACGTCGCGCAGCAGCCGCGGCTCATCCTCACTGAAGAGTCTGCCTTCCGACTCCGCTCCACTGGCGAAGGGGATGGCAGCCTCAGCCGACCAGTCGCGCAACGGGTAGTCGGCCAGGAGGCGCCCACCCAGTGTTGCGACGGGGCTGAGGTCTGTCCCGACAGCGGTCACCCCCAGGCGCGCTGCTTCAAGGGGGATGATGCCTCGGCCACTGAAGATGTCGAGTACGACGGGGCGACCGGTGGGGTACTCGTCCGCTATGACTTGACGCAGACGGCCCAGCGCAGTGGTGCTGCCCGCCTCGATGGCCGATCGGACATCTGCGTGAAGGTCGTCGCGGTCAGGCAGCAGGGTGGCCAGAACCGCGGCACGGGCTTGCGCGATGGGGCGAGACGCGAACCAGGTGAAGAGCGCCTTTTCGCTGCGGCCGGATCCGGCCGGGGTGCCGACGGCGGTGTCGACCGAGGAGCACGGGAACCACTGGTCGATCAGCCGGCTGCGCACGTCGCTGACGGTGTCCGCAGAGGCCGTCACGTTAGTCGACGGCACCTGGTCGGTGGTGTCGGTGGTAGTGGTCACCGCTGGTCTCCCATCAGCCGACGAAGGTCGGCAACCTTGATCTGGAACCGCTCGATGCGCCGTGGCCCGGTGGCTAGGAGCCTGGCCGGGTCCTGAGCGCGCACGAGGACTGTCGGGGATGTGGCGCAGTCGGCGACGACGTAGAGCCAGTAGTCCTGGCCGCGCTGCTGCGCCTGGGCCCACTCGTGCTGCTCCAGCCACACCGGCTTCAAGCCCCGCTGGAAGCCCTTGACCTCGACGAGGCGTTGTTCGCGGGTTGTGCGGTGTCGGGCGAGCAGGTCGTAGCCGACGCCAGCGGTCTGGCGGTCGTCCACGTCGAAACCGAGGCGGTTCAGCTCGGCCAGCACGGAGGCCACGGCCATCGCCTCGCTGTCGGGGTCGTAGCCGAGCTGTTCGGTGCGGGCCTCGCCGACGATGTGTGCCCAACCGACCAGGCGGGGAGCGCTCTGTCCGACCTTGCTGATGTCGTCGAGCTGGTTGAGACGGTGGCGCTTGAGCTCTTCGAAGCGGGACATCCGCTCACGCCGCTCGATGACGGGCAGCTCCTCGAGCTCGTCCATGTAGCGGTACTCGACCTGGTCAAGCTGCTGGCGTGCTTTGTCTACCCACGCCTCCCGCTCCGTGCGGGCGCGTGCGACCTCCCGTGCGAGTGCCGCGCGGGCTTCCAGCTCGCTGTCGTGCCTCAGTGCCGGGGAAAGGGGCGGTGCGGCGTGGCCGGCGTCGGATGGCCTGAGCAGCATGACGGATTCCCAGGCACTCTCGAACGCTCCAGCGCCGGAGTACCGGATCAGGACTGGGGACTTGCGCCGCTGCCGCCGGATGCCGTCGTGTATCTCGACCTCGGCGTCGTAGACCAGGAGGGTGTAGTTCGTCAGCGACGCGGGGTCGGTGAGGACCGTGCCGCGGATGAGCTCGCTCTCGCCGGTGCGCAGCGCGAGGTCGGTGAGTTCGGCGAACGGCTCTTCGGTAGGTCCGAGCACGATGACGTCGTCGAGTCCTTGAGAGCCGTCGTTGATCGCCTGGCGAACGGCAGCACCGTCAGCAGCGACCAACGCATCGTGCTCACCGCCGAGTGGCGGCGGCAACAGCCGGGTCGAGGTAAGGCGGCGGATGCCCTTGGCCGGACCCGGGCCGAGGCGCCACTGCTCGGCACGGGCGAGTTGGTCAACGAAGCCGTCGACGATGACAGGGTTGATCGCTTCGAGGCGGTCGCTGCGGAACCGGTCCAGTGCCGCCTCGGTGTTGGCGGGCGTATGGAGCCGGTCCTCGTCCTGGACCAACTCTCGGGCCCTGGACAGCAACTCGGCGGTGTCGGGAACGGTGACGGCCTGTCCGGCTTGCGCGTCGACGAGCGCGCGGGTGTAGTCGAAGCCGGCGCGGGCGGCGGTCGCATCGAGCAGGTCGAAGATCCGCCCTTTGAGCGCCTCTCCGGCAGCCTGGAGGTTGCCGAGCATGACCTCCTGGACCCGGCCTTCGCGGGTATCGGGTGCGACGAGGTGGTAGATGTGCACCGGCTCGGTCTGGCCGATGCGGTGGAGTCGGCCCATGCGCTGTTCGAGGCGGACCAGAGACCACGGGATATCCCAGTTGATCATGACGTGTGCGGACTGCAAGTCGATGCCCTCGCCGCCGGCGTCGGTCGAGACGAGGACTTGGAACTCGTCTGCGAGGAACCGCTGCTGGAGCTGGTCGCGCTCGTGGTGCCTGACTGCACCCTCGAGCGTCTCGACGCTGTACCCGGCGTCGGTGAACCGGCTGGCGAGCCAGCGGGCGGTGTCGGCGAATTCGGTGAAGACAAGCAGCTGGCCCTGCCCAGGCGCGATGGCGTGCTTGATGAGGAGCTGCTCCGTGCGTACCCACTTTGTGGACGGGGTGGCGGTCGTGGCCGATTGGATGGTCGCGATGACCCCGTCGATCGCCGTGAGCTCTTCGGTCTTGTTGCTGCTGCGCGCGTTGACGACGACGCCCTCGGCGCGCTCCCACGCCTCGTCGTCCTCGACGGCAAGGTTGACCGACCCGTCGCCCTGGGAGAACTCCTCAGGTAGGGGGCCGTCGACCCGGTTGGACGCCGGCCCCTTGAGCGCCTCGTGCCGTCGCTTGATCGTGGCGGCGGCGGCCACCAGTGAGGACGCGGCCCGCTTGCCGTAGATGGAGCGGGCCAGGGTCGCATTCGCGCCGTAGTAGGTGTCGACGTAGTCCATGACCGCGGTGTAGGCCGTGAATTCGGGTCCGCTGAGGTCGATGGACACGGTCTCGGCATACCGGGGCGGGAAGAGACGCTCGCCGTCGAAGTCCTTCAGCTCCTCCTTCATTCTTCGCAGGAAGGAGAGGGTCGACGGCCTCAGCGCAGTGTCGTATTCGGTCTGCCGTGGGTCCCAGGGGTACAGCGTGGGGTCGAGGAGGCTGAGCAGGCCACGGAAGTAGTGTTCCTTGCCCCGGTGTGGCGTGGCGGTGAGCAGCAGGAGGTGGTGGGTGCGGTTTGCTACTTCCCGTGCGGCGCCGAGGTATTGGGACGTTGGTGTCAGTCGGTGCGCCTCATCGAAGACGGTGAGCGACCACGACGCTCGGGCTCCGGAGATCTTGCGCCGGACGTCTGGGTTGTAGGTGTACAGATCGACGCTCGCCACCCACACGCTCACGCGCGGATCGAGGTCACGAGGGTCTCTGGCGACCTCAGGGGTGACTGTGGCGGCCTCAATCGCGAAGTAGCGGCGCAGGTCCCGTTTCCACTTCTGCACAAGATGTGCGGGCACGATAATCACGGTCTTGCCGGGTAACAGACCACGCCGTGTGCCCTCGGCGATGTACATACCCGTCATGATCGTCTTGCCGGTGCCCGGCTCATCGGCGAGCAGGAACCGCAGCCGCGGCTGCGCCAACATGTGGCTGAAGACGGCCTCGTCCTGATGCGCGTACGGCCGCAACGGGCGCGTAGCCAGCACAGCGGACCGGATGCGGGGGACGGCGTACTGCATCCACCGGCCCCACAGCGCGGCGAGCGCCCGACCGGGTTCGCCCCCGGCGTCGTTGACGGGAACGGCAGCCGCACGCAGTTCGACAAAGCTCAGCGCAACGTCGGCGAGCGTGCCGTCACGCCGCCGGACAACAAGGTCAGCGCCGTCATTGGTGGATGCAGCGGCGACGACTGTGACCATTTCGCCGTCGATACGTATCTGAGTGCCACGGGCCGGCAAACTGTCCGGCTCGGTCATGCTCACAACTCGCCTCTCCCCTGCCCCAGCGTCAGAACAGTCCAGAAGAAACGAGCACTGCCGTGCTGTGTCTCTTTCAGGCCGACGTCGGGCACCCTGCGTGCATGCTAGCAGTGAAGATCCGCGCGATATTTCGTGCGCATCCTGTGAACATGCCGCCAGCGAGGTAGGCCACGGAGCCCGGCGGCCAACTCACCGAAGAAACTGTTTGACCATGCCAGAGGCAACTGCCAGGCTCTGAGGCTGACTTAACATCATGTCCGATACAAGGGTGCGCAGTAGGAGCTACCGGCGCAAGCCCGTGGTGCCAATCAAGGTCGCACCAGCGCCCATTCGACTCGGCCGCCACCTTGGGCGTCACTACAAGGTTGGGTGGGCACTGCTATGCGAGACGCCAGAACGTGCACTTCCCGCGGACGGGGCCCTGGCCACTTCGCTAACTCACGCTTCTGAAGAGCATGTCGCCCGCAAGATCAAGAGGCCCCCGGAGCCGTGTGTGACATCGGTGGCAGGAGGTCAGGGAGTCCGTACGGTGTCGTAGCCGGACCAGATGTGCATCAGATCAGGCGGGGCCACGGTGTGGATGGACGCCGCTCAACTGGCGTCATGTCGCCGTGCCGCTGTCACACGAGCCAGCATCGCTACCTCGTGAGCGACGGCGGCTGATAGCTCCAGTCGGACCAGTCCGGAGCCGTCCGCAGCCACCGCAGCACGAAGCTTGATCTCGGTCGGGTCTATGCCTACGGCAGTCAGCGCATCGCCAAGGTCCTCTACTGCCTGGATCGCGTCGCGCCAGCCAGCCAAGTAGTCGACGCTGCGTACCCAGAGCGTCGTGTCAGGGTCCAGGTCGCGGGCGTCGAATTCACCGTCTCCTGTGCCATCCATTCTCTCAAGTCCCTTTCCCCGCAAGTCGGCTGAACACTGACCTTGCCGGGCCACGCCGTTGGAGGACACGACGACGGCCCCGGTACCACCGGTACCGGGGTTCGTGATCGTTTGTGATCGGTCCCCAGCCGGACCACCCCGCGCCTGCCAGGGTTTGAGGGGTGGTCCGGTGTCATTCAGCGGTTGTGTGTGACCTCGCAGGCCGGGCGGCGGTCAGAAGCGCTGTCGGCCGCCGGGGTACTGGATCGGTTTGCGGCAGTCGGGTGCGTCGGCGGGCGCGGGCTCTTTGTCCAATGCGCGGCAGAGCGAGGCGTGGAGGTGTTCCGCATCAGCGACGGTCAGTCGTAGCGGAGCGGTGGCGACCAGGGCGCCGTGGTGGGTGATCTGGAGCGGCACTGTGAGTCGGCCGTCCTGCTCCCGGCCTACGGTCTTGCGCGTCGCCGGTCCGATCTCCCATTCCCATCCGTCGCGTGTCGTCCCGCTCATGCGGATGCCCCCTCGGCTGGCGCCGGGCCATCGTCTGGCGCGGCAGAGGTGTCGTCATCGACCGTTGAACTGCTCAGTCGGTCCCCCCTGCTCTCGGCGACACGCAGCGCGTCGCCCAGCGCTTCGTACAGCCGGGCGCTCAAGTAGCGGAGTTCCCAGGGCTTGACGTTGTCGTCCTTGAGCATGTCGGCGGCGTGGCCGAGAAGGATGTCACCGGCCCGGAGCTGGACCTCTTCCATCTGATCCGCGAGACGTGACAGATGGCTTTGGCCGCCGTCGTCGGTCACCAGGAACGAGCGCTGGCCAGCAGGGCCGAGCCACGGTAGAAGACGAGGGTTCCTTGTCACGGCGTCACCGCCGACGACGGAATGGTGCAGCCAACATCCGTGTGGCAGCCACAGTCTGGGCCGGGCCGCATGCGCCGCTCGTGCTCGACGATGTACGGACGGACGAGGCGAACGTCCTCACCGCGAATCGGGCTCCAGACGTACGGATCAGGTACGCGCGGCAGGGTCATCGTTACTGTGTCCACACAGCCAGGTACCGACCGCTTTTCGGCCGCGCGGCGGTGGCCGGGGGCGGGCAGTAAGAAGTTCAGCAGGAGCCCGAAAATCCTGCCGATATGGTTCCGCATGTCTACCTGCTTTCACCAGGTGGGCCATGCCCCGGGGTGCCGTCACGCACCGCCGGGGTGTCTTGTCTCGACAGTCAACGGCCGTCTTCGGCGGCGCGGCAGTGTTCATCCAGGGGTCCACGTACACACGAGGGTTCACGCGTCCGGTGGGAAGGGGTTCACGGTGAACCCCCTGGGGGGTGAAACTGCTGTGACAGGATGAGCACTTGACGTGACGCCGGGGGTGCCAGCAGAACGTGAACAAGGAACCAAACCACCAGTTGGCCGCCGTCATGGCGGAAGCCGGAGCCTCCAACAAAGGACTGGCCAAGCGGGTTCGCGAGGTTGCCGAGCGGCACGGCGAGCCCCTGGGGACGACGCACGTCGCGGTTCAGCGGTGGCTGAACGGCGGCGGAATCCAGCGGCAGACTGCCGCTTTCGTCGCGGAGGCGCTGAGCGACAAGTTACGGCGGAGGGTCACGCCGAAGGATCTCGGCTTCCCCGGTTCGGCGCTGGCCCCTGCTCTCATGACTGGTATGTCGTACGCCGGATCTTTGGCCGAGACGCTGGGCACCCTCGACAGCCTGACGCATCAGCGTCCGGAAGACGGTCCGACGACTGAACCCCCGTTACCCGACGCCGATGTCCATGCCGCCGCGCTGGCCTGGCTCGTCTCCCGCCCGGACGGTATTCCGACCGAGGCCGCCTTCACCCGGCGAGTCAGCATGCGTGACGTGGCCGCGATCCGAACCGCCGCCGGATTCTTCATGCAACTCGACTTCCAATTCGGTGGAGGACACGCACACAAGGCCTTCCGGCACTATTTCCGCGAAGATGTGCTGCCTCTGCTCGGAGCCAGTTACACCGCCAAGGTGGGGGAAGCTCTCTTCGCGGCGGCATCGGAGATGGCTCAGCTTCTTGCCTGGAGCGCCTACGACAGTGGCAATCATGCTCTGGCCGACCGCTATCTGATGTCTACACTGCGCCTGACTCAGGTGGTCGGCGACCGCATGATGGGCGCGCGCATTCTGACCAACATGAGCCATCAAGCGAACTACCTTGGTCAGGTGCCCAGGGCTATGACGCTGGCCCGCGCGTCGGTCGAGGGTGGCAAGGCCCACTCCACACCCCGCGCCATGGCGCTGTTCTCCGCGCACGAAGCGCGTGCTCTATCCTCCGCTCGGGACCACAAGGGCGCCGCCCGCGCGATGAACGAGGCAGAGCGGTTCTTTGAGCGGGCCGACAGCGCCGACGATCCCGAATGGCTCTCCTACATGGATGAAGCCGAGCTGATCGGAGAGTTCTGCCACTGCTTCCGAGATCTTGGGCAGGGTCCCGAAGCCGTCCGCTTCGCTGAACGCGCCGTCGCGCTCACCGACCCGAAGTACGTTCGCACGCTTGGGTTCTGCCGCATGGTCCTCGCCCAGAGCCAGCTACTCAATGGAGACGTCGAAGAAGCCGTGACGACCGCGGGACTCGCCGTCGAAGGGGGAGACGCTCTCCAGTCCGCGCGGTTCCAGCGGTACGTGGGCGACTTTCAGCGCGAAGTTTCCACCCATGCCACGAACCCCATCGTTCAGCAGTTCAACGGGCAGGTACGGGACGCGATGAACAGGCTGGACGACGAGTAGCCGAGATCAGCCCGGATTCCAGTCACGGGGCGCGGCGTCGTTCCGGAGCGAGGAGATTCGACGGGCGTACTCCGCTGCCGTATCGGCGCTCTCCGACACGTTCTGCATCAGCCAGGTCGTCATGTTGAACTCCTGCACAGCGCGCAGTGTGGGGAAACCGGACCAGGCGCAGAGGTCCTTGCCATAGGCACTGACGAAGGCGTCGTACTCCTCCTTGGTCTGCCACCTCAGGCTGTGATACTCCGTGGCTGTGACCATCAGATCCCACTCGGGATAGTCGAAGCTGAACCGCTCCAGGTCGATCAGGATCACCTGACCGTTCCGGTCCACCATGAGGTTCTGCACGTGTGCGTCCCCGTGCACGGGCCCTTTCTCGGACTCGAACCGAAGGTCTCTGATCCTGTCCCGAAGTTCGTGTGCCCGCTTCTGCAGGAACGTGCGGTCATCCTGCGGTATGTCGACCGCCGCCTTGATCCGTCGTTCCGTCCGATCGAGGACCGGATACGGAGGCAGGGACAGCGTGTCCGGCAAGCTGAGCGAATGCAGGTCGCGGAGGACAGCGCCCAGTTCTCTATACGTCGCCTTCCGATCGCTCTCCTGGATCAGATGCCAGAACGTCACCGGATGGCCGTTGATGACCATGGGTTGTTCAAGGTCCTCGACCACACGCGTCACGGGGAAGTGCTCACGCGACAGCCACCGTGATACCTCAACCTCACCTCGTGCCGACTCCAGATACTCAGTCGAGCGTGCGATCCGCACCACCACCGGGTGGGCCACCAGCCGGAACAACGCGTTCTCTCCGAGTCGGATCAGAGACGCCCCGTCGCTGTCGAGTCCTGCTTCTCGGCACGCCGCACGCAAGACCTTCGTAGCGCCGGCCGAAGTGAATACCTTTCCCGTGCGACGTGCAGCACCAGACGGCATGCCGTACTCACTCCCTTAAATACTGCCGACCGCGAGGTACACGACGGCCGGCAACAGACATCAAGGCGACGGTACCCACGGGCAGGGAAGACAGACGGGACCGGGGCAGGATGATCGGCCATCTACGAAGACGTCGCTCACTCTGCCGTCAGCCGACGCCTCTGACCTGCGGGTATGTGGCAGAGCAGAAAAGGACTACGAACGATGCTTGACATGGATCAAGCCGAGCTTCCTGTGGATGATGTACCGCTGCGGCTGGGCCACGAAGGAGGGCCAGGAGACCGTCCTGGCCGTCGAGATCAGCCGCGAAGGCTTCGACTGGGCGCTGGACAACGCCGAACTCTCCCACTACGTCAGGGGAGTCCACCCGGACCGTGCGAGCTGGCAGCGCAGTCTGCGCCGGTCCCCGGCCCGCGTCCAGTGGGACCCCGAACGCGACCTCCACCTCAATCCGCTCCCGCACCGCTCCCTGCAACTCGGTCTCACGGGCGAGGCGGCGCGGCGGTACGCCGATGAGTGGACGGTTTCGATCCGTGACGTCACACCGCTCGCCCGGCAGGTCCACGAACTGCTCCGCGCCGGGAGGACCGACGCGGCAACGGCGCTTCTGCCGTGCGAGTCGCTGTATCCGACGGGCACTGTGCCCGTGCCGATGCGGGTCGGGCCGGAGGGCCGACCGTGACGTGCTCAGGCCACCGTCAGTGAACGGGTCGATCTGCGGATCTCCGCCATGAAGTCCACCACCTGCGGGTCCCTGCGCCAGGGGGCCAGGGAGCGGCTGTAGACCTGCAGGTACTCCATGCCGCGGACGCTGCCCAGCCGGGTGAACAGGGAGAGGGATTCACGGCCGCCGCTGTGCGGTGGCGTCGAACTTCCACATCAGCATGGCGAAGTCGCCGTCGTCCGCACCGCCGCCGACCGTTAGGTCGCCCCGCCGTCTCGTTGTCGTGGTCCACGCTGACCCACATGTCGTAGCAGCCCTGCTCTCGGGCGACGGCGGCCAGCGCCTCGGTCGGGGCACGGCCGATGCCGGTGCGGCGGTAGGGGGCGTCGACCGCGGTCGCGGGTTCGGGAGCCCCTGTTGCGGGGCCAACCAAGAAGGGAATGGGGAAGGGGCCGGACGGGGGCGAGTCGCGCGGGCATACCGCGTACGGAGTACGGCGGGGGAGCGCCGTACGCCGGAAGGATGCCGGACACTTCCCCCGCGCGGCAGCCCGGGCGCGGGGGCCGTGCGCTTAGGGTCGACACATGCAGACCCCTGACTCCCGATGGCGCCGGTGGACCCGTGAGCGCGGCCGGTGGGCGGCGGCCCTGGCCGCGCTCGCCGTGCTCGCGGGCGCCGGTACCTGGACCGCGGTGGCCGACGACGGTGCGCCCGCCGTGCACCGCGAGGACCGGACGATGCGGATCGACGGGGTGTCCCTGGACACCTCGTACTTCACGTCCGGCGGTTCGGGGCGACGGCCCGCCGTGCTGATCGGGCACGGCTTCGGCGGTTCCAAGGACGATGTGCGGGCGCAGGCGGCGGAGCTGGCCGGTGCCGGGTACGCCGTCATGACCTGGTCGGCCCGCGGATTCGGGAAGTCCGGCGGGGAGATCTCGCTCAACGCGCCCGACCGCGAGGTCAAGGACGTGTCCGGGCTGATCGACTGGCTGGCCCGGCGGCCCGAGGTACAGCTGGACGCGAAGGGTGACCCGCGGGTCGGCGTCACGGGCGCCTCGTACGGTGGCGCGGTCTCGCTTCTCGCAGCCGGATACGACCGGCGCGTCGACGCCATCGCGCCGGTGATCACGTACTGGAACCTCGCCGACGCACTCTTCCCCGGAGGGGTCTTCAAGAAGCTCTGGGCCGGGATCTTCGTCACCTCGGGCGGCGGTTGCGAGAAGTTCGAGAAGCAGCTCTGTGCCATGTACGAACGGGTCGCCGTCTCCGGGAAGCCGGACGCCGCCGCGCGTGCGCTGCTCAGCGAGCGGTCGCCGAGCGCCGTCGGCGACCGCATCAAGGTGCCCGCGCTCATCGTGCAGGGGCAGACCGACTCCCTCTTCCCGCTCGGCCAGGCCGATGCCATGGCGCGGACCATCAGCGGGAACGGCGCACCCGTCGCCGTCGACTGGATCGCGGGCGGTCACGACGGCGGGGACATGGAGAGCGGGCGGGTCGAGAACCGGATCGGGGCCTGGTTCGACCGCTATCTGAAGGAGGACAAGGGTGCCGACACCGGACCCGCCTTCCGCGTCACCCGTACCGGAGGCATCGACTCCACGGACGGGGCGGCGCTCCAGCGCGGGGCGAGCAGCGACACGTATCCCGGGCTGTCCAGTGGCGACCGGGAGATCGCGCTGACCGCGAAGAGCGACGGGCCGGGCATCGTGGGCGCAGGCGCAGGCGCAGGCGCAGGCGCAGGCGCAGGCGCAGGTACGCCGGCGAGTGGCGGGCGGAGCGGCGGATCCGCGGACCGTCGGACGCAGACCTTCCGCAACCCCGCCGGTGCCAACCCGCCCGCCATCTCCGCCGTCCCTGGTGTCGGCGGCGGCATCGCCCAGCTCTCGTCCCTGGGCGTCGGTCTGTCGATCGACTTCCCTGGCCAGTACGCCCGCTTCGACTCCGCACCGCTGGATACGTCGATGCGCATCACCGGATCGCCCACCGTCCACGTGAAGGTGACGGCCGGGCAGGGCGACGCGGTCCTGTTCGGCAAGGTGTACGACGTCTCGCCGGACGGGAAGCAGCAGGTGCTGCCCGCCCAGCTCGTCGCCCCCTACCGGATCACACCGGATCGGCAGAACAAGACGGTCCAGCTGACCCTGCCCGCCGTCGACCACGCAGTCGACGCCGGACACCGGCTCCGGCTCGTCCTCTCCGCCACGGACCTCGGCTACGCCTCACCGGCCGAGCCGACCGCGTACAGCGTCTCCCTCGACGGCCCGCTGACCGTCCCCACCGCCCCCGCGGTGAAGACGGCATCGGCCGCTCTGCCGTGGTGGACGTGGGGGCTCCCGGCGGCGGCCGCCGTCATCGCTCTCGCACTGCTGCTCACCGCACGGCGGCGTACCGCGCCCCCCGCCCCCGACCCGGCGCTCGCCGAGGTCCCCCTCCAGATCACCGGACTGTCGAAGAAGTACGCCAAGTCCGCCGACAGGTACGCCGTGCAGGACCTCTCCTTCCGCGTGGAGAAGGGGCAGGTCCTCGGACTCCTCGGGCCCAACGGCGCGGGCAAGACCACCACGCTCCGCATGCTGATGGGGCTCATCACGCCCGACGACGGCGAGATCCGCGTCTTCGGGAATGCCATCCGGCCGGGCGCGCCCGTACTGTCCCGGGTCGGCTCGTTCGTCGAGGGCGCCGGATTCCTGCCGCACCTGTCCGGGCGCGCCAACCTGGAGCTGTACTGGCAGGCCACCGGACGCCCCGCCGGGGACTCGCACATCGAGGAGGCCCTGGAGATCGCCGGGCTCGGTGACGCCCTGGCCCGCGCCGTGCGTACGTACTCCCAGGGCATGCGACAGCGGCTCGCGATCGCCCAGGCCATGCTCGGCATGCCGGACCTCCTCATCCTCGACGAGCCGACCAACGGGCTCGACCCGCCCCAGATCCGCGAGATGCGGGACGTGATGATCCGATACGCGGCCGGGGGCCGGACCGTGATCGTCTCCAGCCATCTCCTCTCCGAGGTCGAGCAGTCCTGTACCCACCTCGTGGTCATGGACCGGGGCCGGCTCGTCCAGGCCGGACCGGTCGCCGAGATCACCGGCTCGGGCGACATGCTGCTCGTCGCCACCGCCGAGGAGATCGCCGAACCGCTGGTGGAGAAGATCGCCGCACTCCCCGGGATCGGCTCGGCCGTCCGTACGGGCGACGGGCTGGGCCTGCTCGTCCGGCTCGACGGCGCGAACTCCTCCCGGCTGATCGCCGAACTGGTCCGGCTGGACGTGCCGTTGACGGGGGTCGGGCCGCACCGTCGCCTGGAGGACGCGTTCCTCACTCTGATCTCCGGAGGCTCCGCATGAGTGCCGCAGCCGATGTCACCCACGCCGCCGAGGCGCCCGGCTACCTGGCCCGGCGCACTCTGCCGCTGCGTGTCGAGGCGGTTCGGCAGTTGCGCAGGCGGCGCACTCTGCTGATGGGCGGGGTACTGGCGGCGCTGCCGTTCATCCTGATCACCGCCTTCGCGATCGGCGGCACCCCGGACTCCCGGGGCGGCGGCGACCGGATCACCCTGATGGACACCGCGACCGCGTCCGCCGCGAACTTCGCCGCGACCTGCCTGTTCGTCTCGGCCGGGTTCCTGCTCGTGGTGCCGGTGGCACTGTTCTGCGGCGACACCGTCGCCTCGGAGGCCGGCTGGTCCTCGCTGCGCTACCTGCTTGCCGCGCCCGTGCCCCGGGCCAGGCTGCTGTGGAGCAAACTCGTCGTGGCACTCGGCTTCAGCCTGGCCGCGATGGTGCTGCTGCCGCTCGTCGCACTGGCCGCGGGAGCGGCGGCATACGGCTGGGGGCCGCTCGAACTCCCCACCGGTGGTGCGCTCGCGACCGGCGACACCGTGCCACGGCTCGCCCTCGTCGTCGCCTTCATCTTCGTCTCCCAACTGGTCACCGCCGGGCTGGCGTTCTGGCTGTCGACGAAGACCGACGCCCCGCTGGGCGCGGTCGGCGGCGCGGTCGGGCTGACCATCGTCGGCAATGTGCTGGACGCCGTCACCGCGCTCGGCTCCTGGCGCGACTTCCTGCCCGCGCACTGGCAGTTCGCCTGGGCGGACGCGCTCCAGCCGGACCTGGAGTGGGGCGGCATGGCGAAGGGGGCGGCGATCTCGGTGACGTACGCCCTGATCCTTTTCGCTTGTGCGTTCCGCGGGTTCAGTCGTAAGGACATCGTGTCCTGACGTTGATGTTCCGCGGCGTCTCGCGCCGATTCCGCCCGCCGTTGCCGCATCGAGACTGTTCCGCAACGTCTTCGTCTGCTCCCCTGCGCCGCCCCGAACGTCACATTCACAAGTGCTGACGCGATGGTTGGGGGTACGGGATGGAAAACCGGACGCATGGCCGGACGTATCGAAGGACGCTCGGACTGGCGCTGGCGGGCGGGATGCTGGGCGCGGCGCTGCTCACCGGCTGCGGGGCGGGGGAAAGCGGGTACAACTCGTCCGAAAAGCGCGCCGACGGTCCGCAGGGGACGAGCGGGGGCGGCCAGGTCGTCCCCGCGCCCGGCGTTGAGGACGACGCCTCGCAGAAGGCGGAGGACAGGCCGGAGAAGCCCGTGGCGCCGGACTATCTCTCCACGTTCGCGCTGGACGTGGACACCGCCAGTTACGGGTACGCGCGCCGCAAGCTCGGCGACGGCGAGCTGCCGGGGGCGGAGACCGTACGGCCCGAGGAGTTCGTCAACAGCTTCCGCCAGGGCTACCGGCGGCCGGCCGGCAACGGATTCTCGGTGACGGTCGACGGGGCACGTACGAGCGAAGGCTCCGGGGCCGGTGGCTGGTCGCTCGTACGGGTCGGTCTGGCCACCCGCGTCGCGGACGAAGGCGGCAAACGCCCGCCCGCCGCCCTGACCTTCGTCGTCGACATCTCCGGCTCGATGGCCGGGACCGGCCGCCTCGACCTGGTGAAGAAGTCCCTCTCGATCCTCACCGACGAACTCCGCGACGACGACTCCGTCTCCCTGGTCACCTTCAGCGACCAGGCGAAGACCCTGGTGCCGATGACCCGGCTGCGGGACCACCGCGGAAAGATCCGCGATGCCGTCGACTCCATGGAACCCACCGACTCCACCAATGTGGAAGCGGGTGTCCGGCGCGGTTACGAAGAGGCGGTCGCCGGTCACTGCGCGGGCGCGAACAACCGGGTCGTCCTGCTCTCCGACGCCCTCGCCAACACCGGCGAGACCGATGCCGACGCCATCCTCGAACGGATCGACGACGCCCGCCGCGAGTACGGCATCACCCTCTTCGGCGTCGGCGTCGGGAGCGACTACGGGGACGCGCTGATGGAACGCCTCACCGACAGGGGCGACGGCCACACCACCTACATCGGCGACGAGACCCAGGCCCGCAAGGTCTTCGTCGACCAGCTTCCCGCCCACATCGAACTGCGGGCCCGCGACGCCAAGGCGCAGGTCGCCTTCGACCCGAAGAACGTCAAGCAGTTCAAGCTCATCGGGTACGAGAACCGCAAGGTGGCCGACGACGACTTCCGCGACGACAGCGTGGACGGGGGCGAGGTCGGCCCCGGGCACACGGTGACCGCGCTCTATGCCGTACGGCTCCGGGACGGCGCCGCCGGACATGTGGCGACCGCGACGGTGCGCTGGCTGGACCCGAAGACACGGACGCCGCACGAGCGGTCGGGCACGGTCGAGACCGGCGCGATCGACGGCAGTCTGTGGGTCGACGACGGCAACAAGAGGCTCCAGGTGGCCGCGGTGGCCGCGTACTTCGCGGAGGGCCTGCGCGGCAGCGCACTGCCGGATCAGCCGGGGATCGGCGAACTCTCCACCCGGGCGGCGGCGTTGGCGGTCGGCACGGAGGACAGCTCGGTACGGAAGCTGGCGACGGCGATCGCGCAGGCCGACCGGCTCCGGGGCGACGACAGGGGAACCGGCGGCGGGGGCGAGCAGGAGGGCGAGATGGGCTGACCCGGCCGGGGGCGGGGCGGGCCGGGCGCGGCGCTTTGGTGAAATGGTGCCGCGCGGCCCGCCCCGTCGCGTCATGATGTGCGCCATGGCCTCTCTGCTGCTCGCGCTCGCCGCCATCACCACCGGTCTCTACGCCGGCTTCCTGATGTCCTTCACGACCGGGATCATGCCCGGCCTGAAGCTGTTGCCGGACGACCAGTTCACCGCCGCGATGCGCCGGTTCAACGAGAAGGTGCCGGGGCCGCTGTTCCTCGTCCTCTTCCTCGCGGTGATCGCCTTCCCGATCGCCGCGCTCGTCGTCCCCGTCGACGGCCGGACCTCCGTCGAGCGGGGACTCGTCGCAGGTGGGCTGGTCTGCGCGGCGCTCAGCCACCTCGTCACCGTGAGCGGCAACATCCCGCTCAACTCGGCGCTCGCGGCGGCCGAGGGCGGCGACGACAGCGCGGCCCGCCAGGCATTCGAGTCCCGCTGGACCGCCCTCCACCGGATCCGCACCGTGCTCTCGGCCGCGGCGTTCGCGCTGCTGGTCGCTGCCGCCGTATAGCCCGCGTGGACGGTCTGAGTCTGCGCTCCGGGTCTTCCCGGCCCGCACCTCCGGTCCGACGTCCACGGGATCGTTCACCTTCGGCCACGGCCCGCTGGGCACGGTCGTGAAGAGTCCCGGGGGTAGGTCCAGCCCTACCCCCGGGACTCCGGCAGCACCGATGGTTCCGGCGCGGCAGCGTCTTCTACGGTGGGGCCATGCGTCCTCGGAACGTGTGGCAGGCCCTGCCGGGAGCCCGCTATCTGCTGTCGTCCTGGCCCTGGCGGTCGGCCGGATACCTGCTGAGCGGAGCCGTGGCAGGCGCCGTGGTGCTGTTCGTGATCACGCTCGGCGTGCTGCTCGGCGGTGCGCTCACCCTCGTGGTGATCGGGCTTCCGCTGCTCGCCCTGATGACCCTCGCGGGGATCCCGGTGGGGGCCCTGGAGCGGGCACGGCTCCGCCTGATGGACCGGGTTCCGGCGCCCGGCCCGCACCGCCGCCCGGCCGACCCCGGGCTGTGGAGCTGGCTCGCGTTCCGTTACCGGGAGCCGGCGACCTGGCGGGAACTCGGGTACGCGCTGCTCTGGGCCGTGGTCCTGTGGCCGCTCGACGCCCTCGCGCTGGTTGCGTGCGTGGTCGTCCCGCTGGCGCTGATGTCCACGCCCGCGGTGATGCAGGTGCACGGGAACGGCGAAGAGGCCCGCGTGGTGAAGCAGTGGACGGTCACCACCTGGCCCGAAGCCTTCGCCACCGCTGCGCTCGGCCTCGTACTCCTCGCGCTCGGCTGCTACGCGCTGGGCCTGCTGGCCGGAGCGAGAGCCGGACTGGCCCGCCTCCTGATCGCCGACAGGGGCGACGACATGGGGGAGAAGGTCACCGAACTCACCCGCTCCCGGGTCCGGCTGGTCGACGCCTTCGAGGCGGAACGGCGCCGCATCGAACGCGATCTCCACGACGGTGCCCAGCAACGCATCGTCGCGCTCACCATGACCCTCGGACTCGCCCGCCTCGACGCGCCGCCCGGCCCCCTCGCCGACCAGTTGGCCAAGGCCCACCAGGAGGCCGGTCAGGCACTGGCCGAACTGCGCGAACTGATCCACGGCATTCATCCCAAGGTCCTTGCCGACTACGGTCTGGAAGCCGCCGTCTCCGACGCGGCCGACCGTTCCGCGACCCCCGTCGACCTGGAACTGGCGCTCCCCGGCCGGTTCCCCGAGGCCGTCGAGGCTGCCGCGTACTTCGTGGTCTGCGAGGCGTTGGCCAACGTCGGCAAGCACAGCGGTGCGAGCCGCGCCGAGGTGACCGGCGGCCACAGCGCGGGCCGGCTCTTCCTGGAGATTCGCGACGACGGGCGGGGCGGCGCGCGCACCGGTGGCGAAGGGACCGGGCTGACCGGTCTTGCCGACCGGGTCTCCGTACTGGATGGCAGACTTGCGCTGTCCAGCCCGCCCGGCGGCCCGACCCTGTTGCGTGTGGAGATTCCTTGCGAGTGGACCGATCGCTCCGTGTAGTGCTGGCCGAGGACAGCGTGCTGCTCCGGGAAGGTCTCATCGGACTGCTCACCCGCTGCGGCCACGAGGTCGTCGCCGCCGTCGGCGACGCGGAAGCGCTCCTCGCGGCCGTCGCCGTGCACTCCCCGGACATCGTCGTGACCGACGTCCGGATGCCGCCCGGTCTCCAGGACGAAGGACTGCGCGCGGCGGTGGAACTCCGCGAGAGGCAGCCCGCTCTGCCGGTGCTGGTGCTCAGCCAGTACGTGCAGCGGACGTACGCCGCCGAACTCCTCGACTCCGGCGACGGATCCGGTGTCGGCTACCTGCTCAAGGACCGGGTCGGCCAGATCGAGGAGTTCATCGACGCCCTGCGGGAAGTCGCCGACGGCGGCACCGTCGTCGACCCGGAGGTCGTACGCCAACTCCTGCGCCGCCGCCGCGATCCGCTGGAGCGGCTCACCGCCCGCGAACGGGAAGTGCTCGCCCTGGTCGCCCAGGGCAGGTCGAACGGCGCGATCGCCCGCGACCTGGTGGTCTCCGAAGCCGCGGTCGGCAAGCACATCGGCAACATCCTCGCCAAGCTGGACCTGCCGCCGGCCGACGAGACACACCGCAGGGTGCTGGCAGTGCTGGCGTTCCTCCGTGCGTAACTCCCCGCCCGTGGCCGCCGATGCGTCACCGATGTGCGTGTTGGGGCGTCAACTAGGTTGTGAGGCAGTTGATTTGCCTCCATGGGGCAGGGCGTACAGATCCTGTATACATCCGTGACAGTCCACTGCCGGATGCTGTGCCCGTCCCGAGCGAAGACCGCCGGGACAGTCGCGTTCCCTCACGGAGGAGTTCCCCCCATGCGTCGACGCATCACCGTCCCACTGGCCACTGCGGCCCTCGCCCTGTCCGCCGCACTTCTCCCCGCCGCCGACGCCGCCGCCGCGCCCGCCGACAAGCCCCAGGTCCTCAGCAGCTGGACGCAGACGAGCGCAAGCAGCTACAACGCGTTCTTCGCAGCCAGAGGCAACCAGGGCGCATGGAGTGCGTACGGGTTCGACTGGTCGACCGACTACTGCACCACCTCGCCGGACAACCCCTTCGGCTTCCCCTTCGCCAACTCCTGTGTCCGCCATGACTTCGGCTACCGGAACTACAAGGCGGCCGGCACGTTCAGCGCCAACAAGGCCCGTATCGACAGCGCTTTTTACGCCGACCTGAAGCGGGTCTGCGCGGCGTATTCGGGCGTCAAGAAGGCCTCCTGCGACGCGACGGCCTGGACCTACTACCAGGCGGTCGACAAGCTCGGCTACACGGCGGTGGTGGACGCCGCATAGCGAGTCCCGCGGCCGTCGCCTGCACATTCGCTGGTCCGCACCCGTACGTACACTTAAGGGGGCAAAGTAACTCATTCCGGGTGCCCTCTGTCCTACGCGGGTTTGCGGAAGGGAGCGAGCGATGGCTGAGCGGCTCCTGACGGACAAGGCCGGTGCGGCACGGCTTCGGATGATCATCGAAGCGGGGGTTGGGCTGGGAGGAGTCGATCTGCTCGGTTTCACCCTGGACCATGCGGTGACGGAGGCCGACGGACTGGGCGGAATGGTCCATGTGAGGGGCCCCGGGGGCCGGCTGTTGCTGATGGCGGCCAGCGGGATGGTCCGCACGGTGGCCCAGGACTGGGAAGAGATCGCGGTGGACGGCGACACCGCGCCGGCGCGCGCCGTGGCCGGTGGCGCCTCGGTATGGATGTCCGCTCCGGGCGGGCAGAGCCTCCCCCGTGTCTCCGCGGCCGAGCGCAGCCCAGGGGGCGGCACTGAACGCACCGGAGAGGGTGGTACGGACACCGGCGCACGGCACGGCGGCCGGGGCCCCAGCCGCCCCCTCGGCCACCACCCGCACGCCGCCCCCGGGTCGCCGCCCTCCGTGCTGCCCGCAGGCAGCGGGCTGCTGGCCGTTCCGCTGCTCACGTCGGACGGGGTCGTCGGCGCGCTGTCCGTGCTCACCGTCGGCGAGGGGCGGCCCACGCCGCAGCAGCGGTCCGCCGTCGAGACGCTCGCCGCCTGGGCCGCCCTGCGGCTGCGGGAGCCCTCGACGGGCTGGGCCAGGACCGACCCCGGGCGGCCGGGGAAGGAGCCACCCGGTACCAGGCTCCGACAGGCGCTGGAAGCGATCAAGGTCGGTTCCTGGGAATGGGACCTGGCCACCGGGGAGCAGCTGTGGGACGAGTCGACGCTCGCCATCCTCGGTATGGCCGGGCAGTCCCCGAACCAGCGCTTCGATACCTGGAGCGGGCTGGTCCACCCCGATGACCTGCCGTGGCTCCTGGTCGAGACCGAGCAGGCGATCCGTAACCACGGGGTGTCCGCTGTGGAGTACCGGATCCGCCGCCCGGACGGGACCACGCGCTGGGTCAGCTCGCGGGGCAGGGTCCTGCCGGGGGAGGACGGCCGGCCCGGCCGCATGGTCGGCACCCTGTGGGACACCACCGAGGGCCGGGTCGCCCGCGACTCGGTCAGCCGCGCGCTGCGGCTCATGAGCGACGCGTTCTTCGCGGTCGACAGCGAGTGGCGGATCACCTTCCTCAACATGGAGGCGGAGCGGCTCCTCGGCGCCTCGCAGGAACTGCTCGGCCAGAACCTGTGGGACGTCTTCGCCGAAACCGGCATCGACGCCGTGGGACTCGGCCTGCATGCGTCGTACCGGCGGGCCGTCGACCGCAGCACCCCGGTCGGCTTCACGGTGCGGTGGCCCACCAACCGGCGTCAGTACCAGATGCGGCTGGTCCCGGTACCGGACGGCCTGACGGTGTACGCCACCGACGTCACTGAGACGCGGTCGCGTGAGGCCCAGTCCGCCGCCGCGGAACGCGTCACGGCCGATCGCAACGCCCGCATCACCGCACTGGCCGGCGCCCTCGCCGAGGCCCTCACGGTGCAGGATGTCGTGAACGCCGCCGCCGAGCGGATCATGGCGCCGTTCGGCGCCTCCGGTCTCGTCGTCCATCTTCTCGAAGGAGGGACGCTGCCCATCGCCGGGCAGGTCGGGTACCCGGAGACGTTCTTCCGCGACATCGACGGAATGCAGGTCGGCGACATGTCCCCGCTCGGCGAGGTGTACCGCACGAGAACGGCCATTTTCATCGACTCGGTGGAGGAGTACGTCGAACGCTACCCCCGGATGGCCGACCGCCCGGCCAAGTCCCGGAAGGCATCCTGGGCGTTTCTGCCGCTGATCGCCTCCGGCCGCCCCGTCGGCTGCTGCGTCGTCTCCTTCACCGAGCCGCGGCATCTCGGCGGAGAGGAAAAGGCTCTGCTCATCACACTCAGCGGGCTGATGGCGCAGGCCATCGCGCGCGCCCGGCTGTTCGACGCCGAGCACATGAGGGCCCAGGAGCTCCAGCGGGGACTGCTGCCGAGCAAGCTTCCGACGCTGTGCGCGGTCAGTACCGCCGCCCGCTATGTGCCTGCCAACAAGGGCATCGAGGTCGGTGGCGACTGGTACGACGTGATTCCGCTGTCCGGCGCCCGGGTGGCGCTGGTCATCGGCGATGTGATGGGGCACGGCCTGGCCGAGGCGGCCACCATGGGGCGGCTGCGGACGGCCGTGCACACGCTCGCCGATCTGGAGTTCCCGCCCTCCGAACTCCTCACCCGCCTCAACCAGGTGGTGAACGACCTCGGCGACGACTTCTACGCCACCTGCCTTTATGCGGTGTACGACCCCGTCACCTGCACGTGCAGGTTCGGCTCCGCCGGGCACCCGCCGCCGGCCGTCGTGTACCCGGACGGCAACACCGAGTTCATCGCCCACCGGCCGGATCCGCCGCTGGGCACCGCACGCCCGCCGTTCGAGACCACTGAGGTCGTTCTTCCCCAGGGCAGTCTCCTGGTGCTCTACACGGACGGACTGATCGAGTCCGTCACCCGCGACATCGACCGGGGCATGCTCCACCTGACGAAGGCGCTCTCGATTGCGGCGGCCGCCGCACGGGAGGACGACGCCGCGGGCAGCGCGCTCGGGCTGGAGCGGCTGTGCGACGACGTCCTGGCCGAGCTGCTGCCGGGCACCCAGCTCATGGACGACGCCGCACTGCTCGTCGCCCGCACCTCTGCGATACCGGCCGACTCCATTGCCAGCTGGACACTTCCCGACGGTCCGATCGCCGCGAGCGAGGCACGTCACCATGTCCGGGACCAGTTGGAGGGCTGGGAGCTCGACGACCTCGCCATGACCGCCGAGCTCCTGGTCAGCGAGCTGGTCGGGAACGCCGTCCGGTACGGCAAAAGCCCCATCGCCCTCCGCCTGCTCCGCACCGAGGGGCTGATCTGCGAGGTCTCCGACGGCAGCCTGTCCACACCCCGCATCCGCAATGCGGCGGAGACCGACGAGGGCGGCCGCGGTCTGCAACTGGTCGCCGCCCTCGCCCACCGCTGGGGCGCTCGCTACACCGCCACCGGCAAGTGCATCTGGACCGAACAGCCGGTGACCTGACCGCCGTGCCGCGGGTCCGCACGCAAGGACGGACGGCGCGGCCGGATCAACGGCGCCGGTCGACGAAGTCGTCCGGGACGGCCGATTCCTCTCCCGCTTCCGCGTCGGCGCCTGGACCGTCAGGGTCCTGGGCGTGGGAGTACGCCTGGGTGAAGGGGCGGCGAGCCGAGCGCGTACCACTCCCGTTGCGCAGGTTCTGTCGCTGTTTCCGGGCGTGGGGTAGGGAAGTTCGCCCCGCCGGAGTCCAGGGACGGGGACCTACTTCTCTTCGCGCCCGCCCTCGGGGACGCCCAGGTCCGTGACCGTGGCCAGCAGCTGTTCGGCTCGGGTCTCGGTGATCTCCAGCACGGCGAGCACGGCCGGCAGTGCGATGCTCGGCAGTACGAAGCGCAGCAGCATCGAGATCCGGTGCTCCAAGTCCTTTCGTTCACAGAGGACGTGGGACATCTCCTGGATGCCGGAGAAGGCGCCGGCCAGGAGCTGGGCGGCTTCCGCGGGGTTGACGTGGGGCAGGACCTCACCCTGCTGTTTCGCCTCGATCAGCAGGGTTTCGAGCCGGGCAATCCAGGAGTGGAACGGCAGGCCGCGGTCCAGTTCGCCGCCGCCCTGCTCCATCGCCAGCCCGACGCTCGCGCGCACCAGCGGCTCGTGGCGGAGCCGATGGGCCAGCACCAGACCCTGGTCGACCAGCTCCTGGAGCTTCGTCAACTGCGTCGGCAGCGAACCGACGTCCAGCTGCGCCTCCATCACTCCGAGGGCCAGCTCCTCCTTCGAGGCGAAGTGGAAGTAGAGGGCCCCTTTGGTCACGCCGGCCCGTGTGAGAATCTCGCTGATGGTGGCGCTTCCGTAGCCGCGCTCGTCGAAGACGGTGGCGGCGGCCAGCAGGATCGATTGCCGGGTCTGGATCGCGCGCGCTTGTTGGGCCATCAGCTGTGCGTTCCTGCCTCTCGTGGCGATGCGATCCCGCATACGCCAGCCGGACTGTGGAAGAACCAGGGCCGTCGGTATCTTACCGTGGGGGAGCGAGGCACTCCCCCACGGATGAGTTGGGGGTATTTCCATGGTTCACATCGATGTGCCCGACACTGTCACCCTCACCGAGACCGAACCGTCCGGTCTCCACGGGCCGGCGATCCCGCCGCAGAGAGGCTGGAGAACTGATGTCTCGTATGAACTCGTTCACCGGTCCGACCCCAGGGACATCTTTCCCACCGGCTGGCGCAGGCTGAGCGATACGGAGTTCTCCGTATCGGCCCAATGGCCGCGCCCGCACCACTTCTTCGCCGCCGCATCGGGTCACCACCAGGATCCCCTGCTGATAGCCGAGACCATGCGGCAGGCGACGATGATGCTGGCCCACGCGGAGATGGGAGTTCCGGTCGACGACCAGTTCGTGATGTGGGACCTGGCGTACGACACCGTCGTTCCGGGTTTTGCCCTGGAGATCGCGTCCGGAAAGATTCTGATCGATCTGACCTGCTCGGATGTGCGGAAGCGGGGCAAGAGCGTCGCCGGTATGCGGGTCGACCTGCGTTTTTGCCGCGGCGGCACCGTACTGGCGACCAGTTCGGGACGGATCAGCTGCACATCGGCGCGGGCCTACCGCCGCCTCCGCCAGGACAGTCTGGACATGATGGGCCGTCCCGTACCGCTGTCGCCCGGTGCGGATCCGTACGAGGTGGGCCGGACGGCGGAGTCGGACGTCGTACTGACGCCGACACCTCAGCCGAACCGCTGGCGGTTGCGGCTGGACACCACCCACCCGACCCTGTTCAGGCGCCCGAACGACCATGTTCCGGGCATCGTGCTGCTGGAGGCGGCCCGCCAGGCAGCCGTAGCCGTCGCTCCGGGGCACGCGTTTCTCCCGACTTCGGTGGAGATCGCCTTCCACAAATACGCCGAACTCGACAGCGCGTGCTGGGTGGAGGCCGAGTTGATGCCCTCCGGCGACAGTTCCCGCACCGTGGTGCGGGTACGCGGACAACAGGACGGCGAGCCGGTATTCACCAGCACACTCACTCACACACATGGGGACGACCGGTTGTGACCACGCACATCCTCATCACGGGGGCGAGCGGCTTCGTCGGCAGGCACGTGGTGGCGGCTGCGGATGCCGTCCCCGGCGTCCGGCTGCGTCTGATGGAGCACCGGGCGCCCGTGGACGTCCCTGCGTCCGTCGCAGGCTCCGGCATCGAAACCGTGCCCGGGGACCTTGCCGCCATCGCGTCGTTGCGCGGCGTCTGCGACGGGATCGACGCGGTGATTCACTGCGCCTCGCAGATCAACGGGGACGAACGAACGATCCGGTCCGTGAACGACCTCGGGACCCGGGCACTGGTGGAGGAGGCGGAACGCGCAGGCGTCGCCCGCATCGTCTATCTGAGCACGGCGGCCGTATACGGGCGCGGGCCGTTCACGGACCTGGCCCCCGGGCGGGCACCGCTCGCCCCGGTCTCGCTCACCAGCGTGACGCGTGCCGCCGCGGAGAGCCATGTGCTGGCTGCGGGCGGGACCGTGCTGCGCCCCCACCTCGTCCACGGCGAGGGGGACCGCTGGGTGATCCCCGGTCTGGTCGCGCTGGTCCGGGAACTGTCGTCCGGTCTGGCCGGGTGCGCCGCCCGGCACTCCATGATCGATGTGCGGGTGCTGGGCCGGGCTCTGCTGGCCGCGGCGCTCTCGCCCCGGGAGACCGCCGGTGTCCACCACGTCAACCACCCTGACCCGGTGGCCTGTTCCGATCTTGTCGCGACGGTCTCCGCCGCGCTCGGACTGGAGTGGGCCGCCGCGGACATCTCGCTGGACGAGGCCCGGGCACGGCTCGCCGCGTCACCGCGTCTGCTGCATGCCTTCCACTTGCTCACCGTGGACCACTGGTTCACCGGTGACCGGGTCTGGGAGCTCCTCGACTGCGATCCCGGTGACGGCTTCAAGGCGGACTTCCCGCTCCACGCCGACTGGTACAGAAGCGTTCTGATGCCCGACGGGCAGGGATGACCGGGCCGGACCCGTCGATGGTGTGCGGCCCGTTGACGACGTCGTCCCCGGGCGCCTTGAGGAAGCCACCGTCCTGAGTGCAGTGATCATCCAAAGGGGCACTGGGCGAGACCAGAGGCAGAAGATCCCTTTTGGCGGTCGGCTACGGTCAACCCTTATCGCGTTCCGGCTCCTTGTAACCTACACAGGTCAACCACCATAAGGACACGCACTGTTCACGCCCTCATCATGTGTGAACGTCGGCGTTGACATGATCCAGCCATTGAATCTCCCCGAACTCACGCCTGCCACGGGCGTGATCGAGGGAGGGCCGCATGTCGACCGCAGAGGCGGGATTGGAACCGGAGAGCGCCCCGCCGCGCCCGAATAACGCGGCCCGCGGCATCGGTGACCGGATCTTCCGGCTCCAGCTCACGGGCGCCGGCACGATCGTGCTCGCCATCATGGCCGCAGTCGGGATCTTCCTGCTGCTGAGAGCCGGATCGGCGCTCAAGGTGAGGGGCCTGTCCTTCCTCACCACCGCCCAATGGCAGCCCGACGTCCACAACTTCGGCATCGCCGCGGTCCTCATCGGCAACCTGCTCATCGCCGCCGTCGCCGTCACCTTCTCACTGCCGCTCGCGCTCGGCACCGCGCTGTTCATCTCCGACATCGCGCCGCGCAGGCTGCGTCGCACCCTGGTCGCGATGGTCGACCTGATGGCCGCCGTCCCGTCCGTGGTCTACGGCCTGTGGGGCCTGTTCTTCCTGCAGGGACACGTCGTCGGAGTGTCGCGCTGGCTGTCCGACTGGCTCGGCTGGATTCCGTTCCTGCACGTGGACGGCGCGCAGCCGGGCGATCCGCTTGCCTCCAGCAGCGTCTACACCGCCTCCTCCTTCATCGCCGGTCTCGTGGTCGCGTTGATGGTGGCACCGATCCAGTGCTCCGTGATGCGCGAGGTTTTCTCCCAGGCCCCCGTGGGCGAGCGGGAGGGCGCGTACGCGCTCGGGGCGACCCGGTGGGGCGTGATCCGGACCGTCGTCCTGCCGTACGGGCGCGGCGGCGTGATCGGCGGCACGATGCTGGGGCTCGGCCGGGCGCTGGGCGAGACCATCGCGGTCTACCTGATCATCTCGCCGGTCTTCACGATTCAGCCACACATCCTGCAGACCGGCGCCAACTCGGTCTCCTCGCTGATCGCCCTGCACTACGGCGACGCCTCCGAGTTCGGCATGTCGGCGCTGATGGCGGCGGGCCTGGCGCTGTTCCTGCTCACGCTGGTGGTCAACTTCACCGCCTCATCCATCGTGGCCCGCTCCCGTTCCGGCTCGCAGAGCGAGGCATGACATGACCGTCGTCGAAGAGACCCCCGCGCACGTCGTCGAGGACGCCGTCCCCAACCCCCCGGGCACCGCCGAAGTGCCCGAACCGCCCGACCGGCCGCGCCGGATCGGCGGTGTCACCCGGGGCGGCGTTCTCGCCGTCACCGGCGCCGCCGCCTCCGGGCTCTGTGTCGCGATCCTGCTGTTCGGTGAACTGGCCCCGCTCTCGGGCACGCTGGGCTTCACCGTGACCGCGTACCTGTCCTTCCTGGCCTCCTACGCGATGCTGACCGGCCTGGAGGACGACGGACCCGCCGTCCGCGACCGGGTGATGACGGTCGTGCTGTGGTCGGCGGCCACGGTCCTGTTCTCCGCGCTCGCCCTCGTCGTGGGCTTCACCCTGTGGCGCGGCCGGCAGGCGCTGCCACACGGCAACTTCTTCACCCACGACATGCAGGCGGCGGGTCCCCTGGACCCGCTGACCGCGGGCGGCATCGCGCACGCCATGCTCGGCACCCTGATCATGATCAGCATCGCGCTGGCCATCACCGTCCCCCTCGGCCTGGCCTGCGCGGTCTACCTCAACCAGATCCCGGGGCGCTTCTCCCGGTTCGTCCGTACCATCGTCGAGGCCATGACGGCGCTCCCGTCGATCGTGGCCGGCCTGATGGTGTACGCGACCTGGATCCTCGGCCTCGGCATGGAGAAGTCGGGCCTCGCGGCGGGCTTCGCGATCAGCGTGATGATGCTGCCGATCGTGATCCGCGCGTCCGACGTCGTCCTGCGGCTGGTCCCCGGCACGCTGACCGAGGCCTCGGAGGCGCTCGGCGCGCCGCGCTGGCGCACCGTGTGGCACGTCATCCTGCCCACCGCCCGCTCGGGCCTGGCCACCGCCGTCATCCTCGGCACTGCCCGCGGCGTCGGCGAGACCTCGCCCGTGCTGCTCACGGCCGGCTTCACCGCGGCCCTCAACGCCGACCCGCTGCAGGGCCCGATGGTCTCCCTGCCGCTGGCCGTCTTCAACTTCGTCAAGTCCCCGGAACCCACCATGATCGCCCGCGGTTTCGGCGCCGCCGCCGTGCTGATGGCCCTGGTCCTGGTGCTCTTCACGATCGCCCGGCTGCTCGGCGGCCGCGGCCCGGGTCACCACACCAAGCGCCAGGCGCGCCGCGCCGACCGGTCCTCCCGCCGCGACGTGGAGCGCTTTGCCGAACTGCACGCCCCCGCCCTGTCCGTGCTCGGCGGTGCCCCCGCCGCCGCCCCTGGAGACAACGACTGATGCGCACCCCCTTCTCTCGACGGTATGCGGCCGTCCGGGCCCGATGGCGTGTCCTGAGCGCGCTGGCCGCGCTGTTGGGCGTGCTGACCGGCGTGGTCCTGCCCGCCTCGCAGCCCGCCACCGCCGACTCCGGTTACACCCCGATCGCCGGCGCCGGCTCCACATGGGCCGAGAACGCCGTGGACGAGTGGCGCCGCGGCGTGACCCAGTACGGCATGCGGATCAGCTACTCCGGCACCGGAAGCTCCGACGGGCGCCGGCAGTTCCTCAACGGCCAGGTCGACTTCGCCGTCTCCGACATCCCGTTCCAGACCCACCCCACCGACGGCTCCGCCGCCGAGCAACCGGGCGCCGGCACGTACGCGTACATGCCGATCGTCGCGGGCGGTACGGTCTTCATGTACCACCTCACGATCAACGGCAAGCGGGTCAACAACCTGCGGCTCTCCGGTGACGTGGTCACCAAGATCTTTACTCGTGCCATCAGCTACTGGGACGACAAGGCGATCGCCGCCGACAACCCCGGGATCCGGCTGCCGCACCGCAAAGTCATCCCCGTCGTGCGCTCCGACGGCTCCGGCTCCACCGCCCAGTTCACGTTGTGGATGGCCAACCAGCACAAGTCGCTGTGGCAGGCCTACTGCGGGCGGGTCGGCCGCTCCGGGGCGTGCGGCCAGACCTCGTACTTCCCGAGCGTCTCCGGCATGATCGCTCAGTCCGGCGACCTGGGCGTGGCGGGCTACGTCGCGCAGAACTACGGCGAGGGCGCGATCGGGTACGTCAACTACTCGTACGCCCTCAACGCCGGCTTCCCGGTGGCCAAGGTCCTCAACCACGCCGGTTACTACACCGAGCCGACCGCGCAGAACGTCGCCGTGTCGCTGCTCAAGGCGAGGATCAACACCAACAAGCAGTCCACCGACTACCTCACCCAGCAGCTCGACGGCGTCTACAACGACACCGACCGGCGCAACTACCCGCTGTCCAGCTACTCGTACATGATCCTGCCGCTCAAGGAGCAGGGCACCTTCACCGAGGCCAAGGGCAAGACCCTGGGCGCCTTCTCGTACTACTTCATGTGCCAGGGCCAGCGGCAGGCACCCGACCTGGGCTACTCGCCGCTGCCGATCAACCTCGTGCAGGCGGGCTTCGACCAGATCCGCCGCATCCCGGGCGTGAAGACGCAGACCATCAACATCAAGGGCTGCAACAACCCCACCTTCAGTCAGGACGGCCGCAACCGCCTCGCCGAGACCGCCCCGTACCCCAAGGCCTGTGACAAGAAGGGCGCCCCACCCTGCACCACCGGCAGCGGCGGTGCGAAGGGCAACGGCGGCTCGTCCGGCGGTACGTCCGGCGGCAGCGCCGGCGGCAGCGCCGCCACGGGCGGTACGAACTCCGGCGGCACGACCGCGTCCGGCGGTACGTCCGGCAGTCCCTCCGTGGACCCCGACACCGGGCAGACCGTCGCCCCGCAAGGCGGGACCTCGGCCGGCACCGGTGCCTCCGCCGGTGCCACCGGCACCGGCACTGTCGCCCTCGCCCAGCCGGTCACCGTGGCTGCCGGGAGCGGCTGGGGCGGTGCCCAGACGCTGATGCTGCTGGCCGTGATGACCCTGCTCGGGCTCGTGCTGCTGCCCGCCGCCGTCTCGCAGGCGCTGCGAAGGAGATCCCGATGAGCACGCGGAGCCGTATCAAGCGCCTCCTTCTGCGCGTTGCCGCCGGATCGGCGATCGGCGCGCTCCTCGGCGCCGCCGTCACCCAGGCCGCGCAGCCCGCGGCCGCGGCGGATCCGAAGAGCTCGGCCGTCACCGTCGCCGGGCGCGGCGAGTTCCAGGACATGAAGTTCACGGTCAGTCAGACCGAGCACCTCACCAGTCAGGCCGTCACCGTGTCCTGGCGCGGCGGCAGCCCGACCACCTTTGCCGGCACCCAGTTCAACACCGACTTCGTCCAGATCATGCAGTGCTGGGGCGACGACGACGGCACCGTCCCCGGCAACCCCGGCCCACCGCGTACCCAGTGCCAGTACGGCGCCTCGCCGACCACCGACCGCAGCAGCTGGCCAGGGAACAACAACGACGACACCCGGAACGTCATCTACAGCGCCGATCCGTCCAACTACGGTCAGGACGACCGTTACGGCGCCGGCGGCGTCTTCGGCCAGGGCGAGGTGCCCTTCAAGTCGGTCGACGGCACGCTGATCACCAGCGGCCTGCAGAACAACACCCTGTACAACCGCAACACCACCAACGAAGTCGACTTCGCCCGCACCAGTGCCGACGGCACCGGCAAGGAGTTCTTCGAGGTCCAGACCGCCTTCGAGGCCCCCCACCTGGGCTGCGGCACCCCCGTCACGAAGAACGGCCGCACCGCCCCGCGCTCCTGCTGGCTGGTCATCGTGCCCCAGGGCCACCTCGACCTCGACGGCAAGCCGTACGCCGACCGCACCCAGGTCAACGCGGGCTCGCCGGTCTCCTCCACCAACTGGAAGAACCGCGTCGCCATCAAGCTCGGCTTCAACAAGGTCGGCGCCAGCTGCCCGCTCGGCTCCGACGAGCGAGCCACCAGCGGCAGCGAACTGGCCGCCGACGCCATGACCAGCTGGCAGGCCGCGCTCTGCCCCAGCGGAACCGTCTACGGCTACACCGAGCTCGGCGAGCCCGAAGCCCGCGCCCGCCTCGCCCGCGAGGGCAAGAGCGGTCTCGCCTTCACCACCCGCGCCCTGGACACCGCCAACGACGTGACGTACGCGCCCGTCGCGCTGTCCGGCGTGGTCATCGGCTTCACGATCGAACGCCGCGCCAGGGCAGATGCCCCGGACTCGGTGCGCAAACTCTCCGGCACCAAGGTGGAGTCCATCGACCTCACCCCGCGGCTGGTCGCCAAACTGCTCACCGAGTCCTACCGCAACTCCCCGTGGGCGGCGGTGGTCACCACGTTCTCCGACGGTACGTCCGGCCTCACCGCCGCCAAGCACTACGAGTGGGCGAAGAAGAACCCGGCGGGTCTGGTCACCGACCCCGAGTTCCTCGCGTACAACCCGGAGTTCGCCGAGCTGTCGGTCTCCGAGACCCCGGCCACCGATACCGACCTGATCACCGCGCTCGGTCACTCCGACTCCGCGCGCGCGGTGTGGAAGTGGGTCACCGCCGACAAGGACGCCCGGCGCTTCCTGGCCGGCATCCCCGACGACTGGGGCATGACGGTCAACCCGTACTACAGCACGAACGCCGACCTGAACACCGACGGCGCCTTCGACCCGGCACGCGACGACTTCCCCAAGAGCGACCGCTGGTGCACGATCCCGCCGGGGACGGACGCCACGCAGCAGCAGTGCATGACCGACTTCCACCCGTACGTGCAGGACATGCACGCCGGAGCCCTGCACACCCGCCGCGCGGACACGCTGTGGAAGTCCTCCTGGGACGCGCTCGCGAGCCCGCCGGCCTTCAAGAGCCCCGGCCCGCAGACCGTCGGGTCCCGCTTCGTGCTGACCATCACCGACGCCGCCTCCGCGGCCCGGTACGGACTGCAGACCGCGCGGCTGCTCAACGCCGCGGGCAAGTTCACCGCGCCGACCGACAGGACCCTCGTCGCGGCCGCCGCGAGCGCGTCCGGCGATTCCGTCCGGGAGATCGACCCGGCCACGGCCAAGGCCAAGAACGCCTACCCGCTCGCCCAACTGGTCCACGCCGCCGTACGCCCTGCCGCGCTCAAGGCCGACGCCCGCAAGGACTACGCGACGCTCCTGACATTCGCCGCCGGCTCCGGCCAGACCAGCGGCACCGGCCCTGGTGAACTGCCGCCCGGCTACGCCCCGCTGCCGTCCGCTCTGCGCGCCGAGGCCACCAAGGCCGCGGCCAAGCTGGCCTCCTGGAAGCCCAGCGCTTCCGCCGGCCACGACAAGGGGTCCGGCGACAGCGGCGGCTCCGGCACTTCGGGCGGCAGCGACGGCACGGACGCCGGGCCGACCGGCGGCGCCGGCCCCGACGCGACGCCCACCGGGGCGAGTCCGGTGCCCAGCGGTTCCCCCTCCTACGACGGCGGCGACGCCGTCCAGGTCACGGCGAACGGAACCACCCCCGCCGACCCGTCCAACGCGCTGCGTTACGCCGTCCCGATCGGCGCGGCGCTCGGCGCCGCCGCCGGTCTGGGCGCGCCCTTCGCGGGCGGCGCGAGGCCGCGGCTGCCGCTGCGCGTACCGCTGCCCGGCGGCCGCGCGCTGACGGTGCTACCGGAGCCGGCGGTCCTGCGGGACCGGTTCGACCGACTGCGACGCCGCGTCGGACTGTGACCCGCCCGGCGGCTCAGCCGCCCCCACAGACGGCCGTCCGCCCCGAAAGGCAGTCGGGGCGGACGGTTGGTACCACCTTGCCAGATCCCTTCCAATCACCGGTTTCACGTTCATGAGCAGGAGACCTTTCATGCGCTCTACGCGCCTTACGGCCGTGGCCCTCGTGTCCGCCGTCGTGGCCGGCGGTCTGGCTCTCGCGAGCCCGGCCCAGGCCGATCCCGATGCCCGAGCCTTCCGCAAGCTCGTCGGCGTCGGCTCCGACACCACCCAGGACGTGCTCAACGCGCTGGCGGGCGACACCGTCAACGCCAAGAGCTACGCCGCCACGGCCGTGACCGCCGGCGGGGCCGGCCTCGCCTCGTACGACGCGGTCGAGCCCGGCACCGGCTCAACCACCTCCAAGATCACCACCCGTTCCGGCGGGCCGTCCTTCCTGCGCCCCAACGGCTCCGGCAACGGCCGCATCGCGCTGAGCATGTCACTGACCGGCAGCAAGTTCCCGAACAGCGACGGCGTCGGCATCTTCGGCCAGGTGGACTTCGCCCGCTCGTCGGGCGGCCCGAGCGCGAGCGGCAACGCCCTCACCTACATCCCGATGGCCCGCGACGCGGTCGGCGTTGCCGCCCGGGGCTCCGCGCTGCAGAACCTGACGGTCGACCAGCTGCACGACATCTACAACGGCAGGCTGAAGACGCTGAACGGCCTGACCGTCAAGCCGTACATCCCGCAGAACGGATCCGGCACCCGGAAGTTCTTCCTGGCCTCCATCGGGCTGAACGACAACGACGTCGCCTGGGTCCCCACCGTCCAGGAGAACCAGGCCGACGACGCCCTCACGGCCGAGGGCGCCCTGGTGCCCTTCTCCGTCGCGAGCTGGATCGCCCAGAACAACGGCGTCGCCCCGGACCACAGCTCCACCGCGGTCGCCGCGGGCGCATTCCTGGCCAACATCCAGTTCACCGGGGACGCCAGCACCACCTCCCCGGTGACGAAGGTCGACGGCAAACTCGCCCCGGTCGGCGACTACTACGACAATGCGACCTTCGGTCGCGACGTCTACAACGTCGTGCCGTCCCGGGCGATCGACCCGAGCAGCGCCTTCTTCGACAAGGCGCTGTACGACATCTTCGTCACCAACGGCAGCCACGTCGCGGCGCTGGCCTCGGACAAGGCCGAGGACGTCATCGACGACTTCGGCTTCATGAACGAGCCCTACAACGGCTCGATCAACCCGGCCAAGCACGCCAAGTTCGGCGGCCTCGAGGACGGCGGTGTCTCCAAGAACCTGCCCGGCACCCCGGTGCTCAAGGCCACCCCTGGCAGCGGGAGCCTGAAGCTCAGCTGGACCGCTCCGGCCAGCACCGGCCTGGCCGTCACCGACTACCGCGTGGTCATCACCGGTCCCAACGGCTCGGTCGTGGCGAACAAGGACCTGGTCGCGGGCACCACCTCGTACACCGCGAGCGGCCTGACCACCGGCAGCTACTCCGCCACGGTCATCGCCAACAACCTCAACGGTGCGGGCAAGGCGGCCTCCTGGACCGGCTCGGTCAAGTACGCCAGCAAGACCGCTGCCACGGTCGCCACCACCGCGTACGGCCGCACCCCGAAGTTTGCCGTCACTGTCACCGGCAGCAACTCGGTCACGCCGAGCGGCACGGTCACGGTGAAGGAGGGCAGCACCATCCGCGGCACGGGCACGCTCGACAGCCACGGCAAGGTCACCGTCCCGGTGTCCAGCCACCTGTCGGTCGGCACGCACACCCTCACGGTGTCGTACGGCGGCAACAGCAAGCTCTACTCCTCCGCCGCGACCGTCAAGCTGACGGTCACCAAGGCCACGGCCTCGGTGACCACCAGCGCGCCCACCTCGGTCAGCCACACCAAGCAGGCCAAGGTCACCGTGAAGGTCACCGCCACGGGCACCACCCCGGGCGGCAAGGTGCAGATCGTCGAGGGCACCAAGGTCCTCGCCACGGGCACCCTGAGCGGCGGCAAGGTGACCATCACCCTGCCGAAGCTGAAGAAGGGCAAGCACACCCTGCACGCGCACTACCAGGGCTCCTCGACGGTGAACGCCAAGAACGGCGCGAACTTCACCATCAAGTCCACCTGATCCACCTGCCGGGGAGGCCGCACACCGCGGCTTCCCCGGCACCCCGACCCCATCCGTAGGAGGCAGGCCGCCGTGACGGTCGTCGCACCGAACCCGCCCCGTATCCGTGACCGGGGCGCCACCGTAACGCTGTCCCTCACACGGATACCCACCGCTCAGCACCTTGCCCGGGGCGCCCTGCTCACTCTTGCCGCAGTACTGCTGGGACTGACCACGCAGCTGCTGGTCGTCAGCCATGTGCAGCACCGCGCAGCCCAGCAGGGAGCGTTCGACGAGCTGCGCTCGAATCTCGCGCTCGGCACCGCGCCCGTCGCCCAGACCGACCCGCAGGGCAGGCTGCTCGCCCCCGGCACTCCGGTTGCCCTCCTCAGCATCCCGTCCCTGCAGGTGCGCGAGGTCGTCAGCGAGGGCACCGACTCCCGTGTGCTCATCGACGGCCCCGGCCACCGCCGCGACACCCCGATGCCCGGCCAGGCCGGCACGAGCGTGCTGCTCGGCCGCGCGGCTGCTTACGGCGGCCCCTTCGGGCGGCTGTCGGAGCTGAAGAGCGGCGACGCCTTCACGGTCACCACCGGCCAGGGCAAGGTCTCCTACCGCGTCATGGACGTCCGCAGAGCCGGGGACCCGGCGCCCGCGCCCGTCGCCGCGGGCAAGGGCCGCCTCGTCCTGGTGACCGCCACCGGTCCGGCCTACCTCCCGGCAGGCATCCTGCGGGTCGACGCCGAGCAGGTGTCCGCCACCGCCGAGACCCCGGCCGCCACCATCCGGCCCGGCACCCTGCCCGAGTCCGAGCAGCCGATGGCCGCCGGCTCCGGCGTGCCCTGGCCGCTGGTGATGTGGCTGCAGGGCCTCGCCCTCGTCTCGATCGCCGCCGTGTGGGCCTGGCACCGCTGGGGCCGCCACCAGACCTGGATCGTCTTCGTCCCCGTGATGGCCGTCCTGGGACTCCAGGTCGCCGTCCAGGTCACCCAGCTGCTCCCCAACCTGCTCTAGAGGAAACCGCCATGACCGATACCGTCGTACTTCCCGGCCCCACCGCCGCCACCGGAGCGAACCCGGCCGCGCTGGAGGCCCGCGCCGTCTCCGCCTGGTTCGGCAGCCACAAGGTGCTGGAGCGGGTCTCGCTGACGATGCCCGCCGGGGAGGTCACCGCCCTCATCGGCCCGTCCGGCTGCGGCAAGTCGACCTTCCTGCGCACCCTCAACCGGATGCATGAGCTGATCCCGGCCGCCGCCATGTCCGGCGAGGTGCTCTTCGAGGGTGAGGACGTCTACGCGCCCAGCCGTCGCCTCACCGACGCCCGCCGCCGGATCGGCATGGTCTTCCAGAAGCCGAATCCCTTCCCCGCGATGAGCATCTACGACAACGTCGTCGCCGGGCTGAAGCTCACCGGCGTCCGCGCCACGCGCCGGACGAAGGACGAGCTGGTCGAGGAGTGCCTGACCCGCGCGGGCCTGTGGAAGGAGGTCCGCGACCGGCTGCGCAAGCCCGGCGGCGCCCTGTCCGGAGGCCAGCAGCAGCGGCTGTGCATCGCCCGCTCGCTCGCGGTCCGGCCGCGCGTGCTGCTCATGGACGAGCCCTGCTCCGCCCTGGACCCCACCTCCACGCGGCGGGTCGAGGAGACGATCACGGAGCTGGCGGGCGAGGTGACCATCGTCATCGTCACGCACAACATGCAGCAGGCGGCCCGCGTCTCCGCGCAGTGCGCCTTCTTCCTCGCCGAGCAGGGCACGCCCGGCCGGATCGTCGAGCACGGCCCCACGGAGCAGATCTTCGGCAGTCCCTCCGACCAGCGCACCGCCGACTACGTGGCGGGCCGCTTCGGGTGAGGTGCGGCCTTCGGCGGTCGAGGAACTGAGAAGACAGCTCGTTGCCGGTGTGGGACACGGGACGAATCGTCTCCGGAGTCCAGCCTCTTCCCTCACCTGTCGCCAGCGGGCTGAGCCGCCGGGGAAACATCCGACACGCCTTCGACAGGACTACCCGCAGAAACCCGGTGACAGCCGGACAGCGCCGGACCCTCCCCACCCTGACCTGGGGAGGGTCCGGCGCTTACGCGTTCGCTACAGCGGCCTCGCTACCGTGCCGTGATCAGCAAGAAGGCCCTCCCGTCGGGAGGGCCTCACGGTCGTGCGCGCTGTGCGCCCCCGGCAGGACTCGAACCTGCGGCCAAGCGCTTAGAAGGCGCCTGCTCTATCCACTGAGCTACGGGGGCCGGGTGGTGGCCTCGGCGGCCTGGAGCCCTGGGGCCGGGCCGGTCCGTGACCTTGCCGGGACAAGGATAGGGCTCCGATCGCCTTGACCCGGTTGCTTCACCTGCGTGGCACGATGTGTAGGTTCGGTGAAGCGAACCGATAATCGCAGGTAGGCGCGGCTCGCGCATCGCTTTTGACGCCTCGCGCCCCGGGTGTTGTGCACTCGTTATGCCTGCGTCCCACTCGCCCCCTCTGTCCCGACGGCGCAATCGGCGCGCAGAGGTGGCTATACGCTTCAAAAAGGCTCCAAAATTGGGCATTCTTCGCATGTGGTGACCATGGACGTACGGCCTCAGCTCATCGACGCACTTTCCGCCCTGCGCGACCGTGTCGCCGCCGTGCGTCTCCCACTCCCGCTCCCCGGCGTGACACGCGCCCGGCAGGCCAGGGTCGAGCTGCTCGCACAGCTCGACGACTACCTGCTTCCTCGGCTCAAGGACCCCGAAGCGCCCGTGCTCGCGGTCATCGGCGGGTCCACCGGCGCCGGGAAGTCGACGCTCGTCAATTCGCTCGTGGGGCGGCGGGTCACTGAGGCCGGGGTACTGAGGCCGACCACCCGGATCCCCGTCCTTGTCTGCCATCCGGATGACCATCACTGGTTCGCCGGGGGCAGGGTGCTGCCGCAGCTGACCCGGGTCTGGCTGCCGCCGGGCGAGTCCATGGACGCCGGCCTCTGCGACGAGCTCGACCGGCTCGACGAGGACGGGACCACACTGAGGGTCGAGACCGCCGCGAGTCTGCCGCGTGGGCTCGCGCTGCTCGACGCCCCCGACATCGACTCGCTCGTCGTACGGAACCGGGTGCTGGCCGCCGCACTCATCTGTGCCGCCGACGTCTGGGTCATGGTGACCACCGCCTCCCGGTACGCCGACGCGGTGCCGTGGCATCTGCTGCGTACCGCGAAGGAGTACGACGCCTCACTCGTCACCGTGCTCGACCGGGTACCGCACCAGGTGATCGGCGAGGTCTCACGGCAGTACGGGGCGCTCCTCACCAAGGCGGGACTCGGCGAGGTGCCGCGGTTCACCATCCCGGAACTGCCCGAGTCGGCGGGCGGCGGCAGCGGGCTGCTGCCCACCACCGCGGTTGAGCCACTGCGCGCCTGGCTCAGCCACCGCGTACAGGATCCGGCGGCCCGTCAGCAGGCGGTCGGGCGTACGGCGGCCGGGGTCATCGACTCGATGGACGTACGGATGCCGGAGCTGGCCGGCGCCGTCGCCGCACAGCACGCCGCGGCCGTGCGGCTCACCGGTGTGGTCGAGGACGCCTACCAGAAGGAGAGTGCACGGGTCCGGCGGCGGGTGGAGAACGGTGGCGTGCTCTCCGGGGACGCCCGTACCCGGTGGCGCGGATACCCGCACTACAGCACGTCCGAGGAACTTCTCGAATCGCTGGTGGACAGCCTCGCCGCGCTGCTGCAGTGCGCCGTGGCCGCCGCCGACGAGCACATCCGTACCGCCTGGCAGCGCGAACCCGCAGCAGGTGTGTTCGGACTCGGGAACCCGGGCCGGGAGGCCGGGCGATGGGGGCCCGCCGAGGACGTCCGGGGCCGGATCGCCATGGCCGTACGGCGGTGGCGGCGGGTCCTGGAGGAGCTGGCCGAGGAAGAGGTGCGCCGGCTGGAGCGCAGCGCCGCACCCGACGCCGAGACGGCGGCCGCGCTGCTGGCCGCCGCGCTGCTCGGCGGCCGTCGCGCCCGCAGCGCCGGGGAGCAGCTCGCCGAACGTATCGGAGCCCAGGGTGCGCTGCGGCTGCGCGACAAGGGCGGTGCGCTGCTGACCAGCTGTCTCGACCGGGTGCTGGGCAGCGAGCGCGACCGGCGGCTGGCGCCGCTCGACGCGCTCGACGTGGCCCCGGAGCCGCAGGCCGAACTGATTGCCGCGCTGTCCGTACTGCAGAAGGAGAGGGGGCAGCATTGACTGCCGTCACTGACCAGGATCACGGCCAGGAACAGGGCGAGGCCGGTGGTGTCGTCGTCAGCCAGGGCCGGCACGTCCCCGAGTCCGAGGGCCGGTGGGACGACGGGCTCATCGCCCGGCGCGCAGCGGCCCTTGCCATGGGCCCCGAGGATCCCGAGTCCGAGGCCGTCCCCGACGACGTACGTCCTCAGGTCGAGGCGTACGCACCCTCCGGCGGCCCGCTCCGGCCGAGGCTCGACGCGCTGCGAGAGCTCGTCGGGCTGTCCCGGGCCCGCCTCGACGGGACCACGCTCGCCGAGGCGGGGCGCGTACTCGACGAGGCCGCCGCACGACAGCGGCTCTCCTCACGGCACACCGTCGTCGCCATTGCCGGGGCGTCCGGCAGCGGCAAGTCGACGCTCTTCAACTCCCTGGCGGGCACACAGATCTCCGAGACCGGGCTGCGTCGGCCGACCACCGCCGCGCCCCTTGCCTGCTCCTGGACCGACGGCGCCGCCGGGCTGCTGGACCGGCTGGCCATTCCGGGACGCCTCAGGCGCAGGCCGCAGCAGGGCGGTACGGAGGCGGACGAGGCGCTCCAGGGGCTTGTCCTCGTCGATCTGCCCGACCACGACTCGGCAGCGGCCGGGCACCGCGAGCAGGTCGACCGGGTGCTGGCCCTGGTCGACGCGGTGATCTGGGTCGTCGATCCCGAGAAGTACGCGGATGCCGCCCTGCACGAGTGCTATCTGCGACCGCTGGCCGGCCACGCGGAGGTCACGTTCGTCGTCCTCAACCAGGTGGACCGGCTGCCCGGTGACTCCGCCGACCAGGTCCTCGACGATCTGCGCAGGCTCCTCGACGAGGACGGCATGGCGCTCGGCGAACACGGCGAACCGGGCGCCACCGTCCTGTCGCTGTCCGCGCTCACCGGCGAAGGTGTCGGTGAACTGCGTGAGATGCTCGGCCGGTTCGTGCAGGAGCGCGCAGCGGCGGCGCGCCGGCTCTCGGCCGATGTGGACGCCGCGGCGGCGAAGCTGCGTCCGGTGTACGTCGCCGAGGGACGGCCGGGACTCGGGGAACGGGCCCGCGAGGAGTTCGCCGACCGGCTGGGGGAGGCGGTGGGCGCGGCCGCGGCCGGTCAGGCCGCCGAACGTGAGTGGCGCAGGAACGCCGGGCGCGCCTGCGGGACGCCGTGGCTGCGGCTGTGGCGGTGGTACGAGTCCACCCGGCGGCCGGGAAGTCCGGACCGGGCGGCGGCCACGCCCGCGCCGGCGGAGGAACAGCTCACCGCCCGGCAACGCGTCGAGCAGGCGGTGCGGACGGTGGCGGACGCCGCCGCGGACGGGCTGCCGGGTCCCTGGGCGCAGGCGGTCCGCGAGGCCGCGGCGCAGGGGGCGACGGGGCTGCCGGAGGCGCTGGACGAGCTGGCCGGGAAGGCGGGAACGATGGGGCACGGGCGGGCCAGGGGCGCGGGCGACGACGCGGATCGTGGTACTGCGGCCGCAGTCGGCGGTGGGGGCGTGGTGGCCACCGGTGTGGCCGGTGCATCGGGTGTGGCGCACAGCGGCCGGGTGGCAGGCAAGCCGCCCAGGCCCGCATGGTGGCCCGCCGCCGTGCTGGCGCAGGCGTCCATGACGCTGCTGCAGATCTTCGGCGGGCTCTGGCTGGTCGGCCAGATCATCGGCGTGATCGAACCGGGACTGCTCACGCCCGCGCTGGTGATGCTGGCGGGCGTGATCGGCGGGCCATTGGTCGAGTGGTCGTGTGCGGCGGCAGCCCGAGGGCCCGCCCGGCGGTACGGGCAGGAGGCCGAGCGGTGTCTGCGCGAGGCGGCGGCGGCCGTCGGCCGGGCGAGGGTGCTCGATCCGGTGGCGGCTGAACTGGTGCGGTACCGGGAGGTGCGCGAGCGGTACGTGACGGTGACGGAGTTTTCCACAACCGGTCGGTAGTACACAGCCCTCAGCAGGATCCCCGCCTCCCCTTCAGCATGAGATCAGTGACCGCGCGGCAGCGGTCACGGAGCTGAAGGGGAGGCGGAGGCATGAACGAGACCGTGGTGACGCTGGTGGGAAATGCGGCGACCAGCGTGGAATTCCGGGAGACCGCGACCGGGGGAATGGCGCGATTTCGGTTCGCCGTGACGGCCCGCCGCTGGGACCGCGAGAAACAGCTCTGGACGGACGGGCACACCAGCTTCTACACCGTGTGGGCGTGGCGCACCCTGGCGGCGAATCTCGCGGGCTCGGTCTCCGTCGGAGAACCACTGCTCGTGCACGGCCGGTTGAAGGTGCGCGAGGAGGAACGGGACGGACAGCGACGGACGTTCGTGGACATCGAGGCGGTGGCGGTCGGACACGATCTGACACGGGGGACGGCGGCGTTCCGGCGGGTTCTGCGGGGTGACCCGACGCTGACGGCACGGTCGGGCAGGAGGGACGGGCCGGACGGGGCGGGAGATGTGCGGGGAAGGGGAGAGGCTGCCGAGCGGGGGCGACGGCGGGCGGCAGTCGCAGCGGGGGCGGCGGAAACGCCGACGCAGGCGCAGGTGGGGGTGATGCTGCGTCAGGAGCCGATCCCTGAACTGGCGTCGGCGCCGTGACGCCCTCGGGGCGGGTGATACGGGGGCGACGGCCGGCGGTAAACAGATCCGGCGATAACGATTCTGATTCGGAATGGTTGTACGACGGTATGACGGGGGGCTGCGCTTCGTCGCTTCCTTAGGATTCCTCAGTACTCACGGGTACTTGAGTCGACTGGCGGGGCAATCCCCACACGCGCATCAGGCGCGGAGGGCCCCGCCCGGAGGGGACATCTGTGTTTTCTGCTTCTTCAGCGACCATTTCATCGTCCAGCACGGAGGCGAATCCGCCACGGAGCCGGGGCATCGCCCGGCTGGCCGCATCGGTGATGGCATCCGGACTCGTCATAGCCGGGGCCCTCGTCGGCGCGGGCACCGCGACCGCCGACGAGGCGCCGCAGCACCAGGGCGGTGCCAGCGCGGTCCTGGACGGGTTGAAGACCTACGACCGGGCCGTGCTCACCACGGACGGGAAGAAGCAGGAACTGCCCGCCGGGCTCTTCGAGATGACCGTCGACGGCGGCGGCAAGCTGAAGACGTACTGCATCGACATCCATAACCCCACCCAGGACCAGGCGAAGTACCTGGAGACCCCCTGGAACCAGACGTCGCTCGGCGCCAACAAGAACGCGGGCCGGATCCGCTGGATCCTGGAGCACTCCTACCCGCAGATCGACGACCTCGCGGCGCTCGCCGAGCAGGCCGGCACCGGTCCGCTCACCGAGCGGACCGCGGCGGCAGGCACCCAGGTCGCCATCTGGCGTTACTCGGACGACGCCGATGTCGAGGCCGCCGACAAGCAGGCCGAGAAGCTCGCCGACTGGCTGGGGGAGCATGCCGAGGACGTCGCCGAGCCCAAGGCGTCCCTCGCTCTGGACCCGGCCGCGGTCTCCGGCCGGTCCGGTGAGCGGCTCGGGCCGGTCACCGTCCGCACCAACGCCGGCCAGGTCTCGGTGACCCCGCCCGCCGACTCCGCCAGCGGCGTCAAGGTCACCGACAAGAGCGGCAAGCCCGTCACCACCGCCGCCAACGGCGCCGAGCTCTACTTCGACGTCCCGGCGGGCGCCGCCGACGGCACCGCCTCGCTGACCGTCCAGGCCACCACCTCGGTGCCGGTCGGCCGGGCCTTCGCCGGAGTGACCAAGAGCCAGACGCAGATCCTGGCCGGCTCCAGCGAGTCCACGGTCTCCGCGACCGCCACCGCGACCTGGGCCAAGAAGGGCGCGATCCCCGCGGTCACCGCGAAGAAGAACTGCGCCAAGGGCGGCGTGGACGTCACCGCGAGCAACGAGGGCGACGAGGCGTTCACCTTCGAGCTGGCCGGCATCAAGCACACCGTCGAGGCCGGCGCGTCCGAGACGGTGACCGTCCCGGTCGCCGAGGACCAGGCGTACGACTTCACGATCACCGGTCCCGGCGGGTTCACCCAGACGTTCAAGGGCGTCCTGGACTGCAAGACCAGCGGCAGCTCCACCGGCGGCCCCGACACCCAGACCCTCGACCAGCCTGCCCCGGCCACCGCGGGCGGCAGCTCGGCCGGGACCGGGACCGGGGGCGACCTCGCCGAGACCGGCAGCTCGAGTGCCACCCCGGTGATCGCGGGCATCGCCATCGCCCTGGTCGTCGTCGGCGGCGGCGCGGTCTTCCTCCTCCGCAAGCGGAAGACGCAGTCCGCCGCGGAGTAAACAAAGAGTGACGCATCAAGGCCACGCCGTCACGATGCGCTGATGACAGCCCCGGTACGCCCACGCGTACCGGGGCTGTCGCGTACGGGAAGGCACCCATGGGGCGTACCGTCGGCCGGACGGGTTTCCGTCCTGGGACGGCAGTCAGGCAAGATGGGGTGTATCTGCCCACACATCGATTGCCGGACGGTTTCTCTTGGCTGAGTTCATCTACACCATGCGCAAGACGCGCAAGGCGCACGGCGACAAGGTGATCCTCGATGACGTCACCCTGAACTTCCTGCCCGGCGCGAAGATCGGTGTCGTTGGCCCCAACGGCGCCGGTAAGTCCACGGTGCTGAAGATCATGGCGGGCCTGGAGCAGCCGTCCAACGGTGACGCGTTCCTGTCGCCCGGTTTCAGCGTCGGCATCCTCATGCAGGAGCCGCTGCTCGACGAGTCGAAGACCGTGCTGGAGAACGTCCAGGACGGCGCCGCCGAGATCATGGGCAAGCTCACGCGCTTCAACGAGGTCGCCGAGCTCATGGCGACGGACTACTCGGACGCGCTGATGGAGGAGATGGGCAAGCTCCAGGAGGACCTGGACCACGCGAACGCGTGGGACCTGGACGCCCAGCTGGAGCAGGCCATGGACGCCCTGGGCTGCCCGCCCGGCGACTGGCCGGTCGTCAACCTCTCCGGTGGCGAGAAGCGCCGTGTCGCGCTCTGCAAGCTGCTGATCGAGGCCCCGGACCTGCTCCTCCTCGACGAGCCCACCAACCACCTCGACGCCGAGTCGGTGAACTGGCTGGAGCAGCACCTCTCGAAGTACTCGGGCGCCGTCGTCGCCGTGACGCACGACCGGTACTTCCTGAACAACGTCGCCGAGTGGATCCTCGAGCTGGACCGCGGCCGCGCGCACCCGTACGAGGGCAACTACTCCACGTACCTCGACAAGAAGGCCGCCCGCCTCAAGGTCGAGGGCCGCAAGGACGAGAAGCGCGCCAAGCGGCTCAAGGAAGAGCTGGAGTGGGTCCGCTCCAACGCCAAGGGCCGGCAGACCAAGTCCAAGGCGCGTCTCGCCCGGTACGAGGAGATGGCCGCCGAGGCGGACAAGATGCGGAAGCTGGACTTCGAGGAGATCCAGATTCCGCCGGGCCCGCGGCTCGGTTCCATCGTCGTCGAGGTCGAGAACCTCTCGAAGGCCTTCGGCGACAAGGTCCTCATCGATGACCTGTCGTTCACGCTGCCGCGCAACGGCATCGTCGGCGTCATCGGCCCGAACGGCGCGGGCAAGACCACACTGTTCAAGATGCTCCAGGGCCTGGAGACGCCGGACTCCGGCGGCATCAAGATCGGCGAGACCGTCAAGATCTCCTACGTCGACCAGAGCCGCGCCAACATCGACCCCAAGAAGACCCTCTGGGCGGTCGTGTCGGACGAGCTCGACTACATCAACGTCGGCCAGGTCGAGATGCCGTCGCGGGCGTACGTCTCCGCGTTCGGCTTCAAGGGCCCGGACCAGCAGAAGCCGGCCGGTGTGCTCTCCGGTGGTGAGCGCAACCGCCTCAACCTGGCGCTGACGCTCAAGGAGGGCGGCAACCTGCTGCTCCTCGACGAGCCCACCAACGACCTCGACGTCGAGACCCTGTCCTCGCTCGAGAACGCGCTCCTGGAGTTCCCGGGTGCGGCCGTGGTCATCTCCCACGACCGTTGGTTCCTGGACCGCGTCGCCACGCACATCCTGGCGTACGAGGGCGACTCCAAGTGGTACTGGTTCGAGGGCAACTTCGAGTCGTACGAGAAGAACAAGGTCGACCGCCTCGGCGCGGACGCGGCCCGCCCGCACCGCGCCACGTACAAGAAGCTCACGCGAGGCTGATCGTCTTGGCTCGTCACATCTACAGCTGCCCGCTGCGCTGGTCGGACATGGATGCCTTCGGCCACGTCAACAACGTGGTCTTCCTCCGCTACCTGGAGGAGGCGCGCATCGACTTCATGTTCCGGCTGGCGCCGGGGGACGGCTCGCCGTCCTTCGCCGGCGGGTCCGTCGTGGCCCGGCACGAGATCGACTACGTGCGCCCGCTGGTCCACCGGCACGCGCCGGTGACCGTCGAGTCCTGGGTCACGAAAATAGGTGCCGCGTCCCTCACGATCTCGTACGAGATCAAGGACCCGGACCAGGTGTATGTACGGGCCTCGACCGTCGTCGTGCCGTACGACCTGGCCGAAGAGCGACCCCGGCGGATCTCCGCGGAGGAGAAGCTCTTCCTCCAGGAGTACCTGGCCGAGGAGCCCGCCGCCGTATGACGGTGCCTGTGCGGTCGCTGGAGTTCGCCGACGTGAGGGAGGCCGCGGATCTCGCGGCCTTCCTCGGCCGGCTGCTCCACTACGACCGGGCCGCCGCAGTGCGGATGCAGGCGGGCGGCAGCGCGCTGGCCGTCTTCGGCAGGCCGCCGTCGTTCGAGGTCCTCGCGATCCGGACGGCGCGGCTGGCCGGCCCGCATGACTTCGACGTCACGGTGTCTGCCGGTGAACTCCTCGAATCCCTCGATGCCGAGGGCACGGCGGCCGGTTCAGGCGCCCTGCCCACGCCCGTCACCGGGCCGCCGTGGACGGGCGTCCTCCCGCCCCGCGGCGGCTGGCACGAACGTCCGGGCCTGCCCGACCCGGTCTCCCTGCGCACGGCGCTCACCGCCGCGGTGGCGGAGTTCCGCTCCCGCGACGAGGCGCTGCCCGAGGACCGTCGAACCCGGGCGGAGCGGGACCTGATCGGCCGCGAGATCTGGTCGCGCACGGTCGGCGGTACCCCGCTTCCGCTGCGGGCCGTCCATGCCGCCCAGTCCCTCGGATTCCTCCGCCCGGCGCCGGACTTCCCGGTCGCCCTGCTCGCGGCCGGGACCTGGCTGCGGCTGCGTACCCCGTTCGGCTCGATTGCGCTGCGCGGCCCGGGTAGCGGACTCGGCACGCTCGCGGTGACGGTGGGCGCGGGCTGAGCACCGGCGGGCCGATGACACGGCCCAGCCGGCCGGTGCGGCACCGGGCCTAGGGCGTGTTTCGAAAGTCCCGCCGGCCTGGCGGCGGCTGGCATGCACGCTCGCTGCGTTGTCGGGCTCGTCCCGATACGCCCAGTAGCGGGGTGACCCTCCGCCTTGCGATCGCACGCACCAGACGCTGCCTGGCCCGCCCTACAGGCGGACGACGCTCCTTTCGAAACACGCCCCAGGAGGGTGCTGAAGGTCTTGGCCGGATCAGCGAGCGGCGTCTGGTGCGTGCGGCTGCAAGGCGCCGAAGCGGCCTCATAGCGGAGCTATCAGGCCGTTTTGGCAACGCCGCAGATGTG
>NZ_JBITER010000014.1:0-617 GCF_044455345.1 Streptomyces sp. NPDC051286
CTCGCGCCCTGACCACTCCGGCTGCGACCGCGTCCGCGGTGAGGTGGGGGGGCGCACGGGGCGCGACGGTATACACGGTTGCTCCGTGGGTGATCGCGCGGGGCGGCCTGGTCACCCTGGCCGCACGGGGGTGCCTAACAACAGCAACGGCCAGCTCGGGCATCTTCGACAGCGTCACTATTCCCAGAGGAGGCAGCGCCTCGGCCACGGTCGACCGGGATGCAAAACCCGGCGCTTCCTATGAAGTGTCGTTTATTTGCAATACATCGCCGACCTCCACGGCGGAGATCCGTCTCGCGATCTCCGCCCCCACCCCCACCCCCGGCTCCACGGCGATCGCGCCGAACGGTGTACAGGGTGATCTCGGCGGCGGCATCGGCCGGATGAACGCCGCGCAACTGGTCGGCGGCACGGCAGTGGCCGTGGCCGCGACCACCGGCGCCGTCTTCGTGGTGCGCCGGCGCAACGAGAGGTACAGCCACTGACCGGCGCAGACCGTCGGTGGTACGCCCGTCGCCCCCGGGGCGGGGTAAGGGCCCCGGGGGCCGGGGGGTACGGGGCGGGGGGCGCCGGCGGCCGGCCCGGGCCCCGGTTGGGGCCTCCCCACAAGAAGCCCC